>JASLXG010000137.1 GCA_030740435.1 Alphaproteobacteria bacterium
CCATTGGGGTCTTCCAAATCCATGTGAGTTCTTCCTCTACTTAAACTACGGTCGCGATATGAAACCGATTAGATGATAGACATACCGTGTGGGGGTGATTTCTCCCCCGTCCTGCTGGAAATGTTTAACCACCCATATCCAACTTTGGTGGTAACTCTAAATCCTACGGTCACACGATCCTTTCGGGAGTGACTTTCGTATCCTTTCCCCTGCACCAATCCAGAGTTCCGTTGCGGTTCGTTGTCCCACGATAAACGGAGGTTATATTAACAGACCTACCCAAGTCATTTTGGTGTTGTCAGTTCTATTTAGACAAACGTATCCCTTGAAAGTCCCAATTATGAGAAAATAGTGAAAATAACAATTATATTACAATAATATCAATGAGTTAGACATATTGTTAGTCACATTTTGATGTCCCGAATTGGAACGTTACACCACAGTTACCAAGTGGGAGTTACAAACCCGTCGAGACTATGGGATTTCCGCAATAGGAGGGTCTAATGGAACGATTGATATCAAGGATATTCGATAGGGTTTGAATTTGTTGTATTGAGTCAGAGAATTGGAAAAAAATAAGCAATATCAATGACTTACGGTAGTTACAAAGAAATTACGAAGTCTAAAAATGTCCAATGAATTCAATTATTTGCGAGTATAAAACAATAGAGTGGGAATAGGGCTGATCGTTGTCGCTGCCGGCGCGGCGGATCCAGGCCACCGGCAGGCACCAGATCAGTTCCTGACCGGCCGCCAGAAAGCGAGGCTGGCAATCCGGCCAGGCGCCGGAACGCAGCAGCAGTGCCCGGCCGTCGCTGAAGCCGAGCACGGTGTCGGCGCGCCCTGCCAGGCATTGGCTGTCGGGTTCGCGGCAATGGCCGATCAAGAGATCGCCGGGGTAATAAACCGGCATCAGGTCGGCGCTATCGACGCGCACGGCGGCCGGTCCGCCGGCCGGGCGGCGTCCCGCCGCGAAGATGAGGCCGCCAACGCCGAGGCTGGCAATCAGCGGAAGCGGGCCGCTTTACACGACACCGTAGGCCAGCCAGGCCGCCGTCACGCTCAGCGCTTGGGCCAGGGTCTGCAAGTGCCGGGGCCGAGGCCCGGCGCGATCGCTTTCCCAACCGGCGACGCTGGACTGATCGACGCCGATGGCCCGGCCTAGGACACGTTGGCTCATTTCGAGACGCTTTCGGGCCTGTTTTATGCGCGTTCCAAGGGTCATACCCCTCTATGCGCAAGCGGCGTGCCGGTTTGGCTGGTGCTGCCGCCCGGTACTATTTAGGTGCGGCGGCGGCGCCGCGGGGCGACATGGTAATGCTGACCTCGGTGCCCTGCAGCTTGGAGCTGGAGATCTGGATGGTGGCCACGCGCTCGTCGCGCTGATAGGTCAGCACGCTGATTTCGGCCCGCACCGTGGTCACCTCGGCCCAATCGAAGTTGGGCATCTCGGACTTGTAGAATTCATAAAGAGCCGTGGCGCTTTGTTGCGCCACCTCGATGTAGACTCGGCCTGTCCAGGCATCCTGCGAGCCCAGGATGAGGGTGCGCGCCATGTTCATCTTGGCCTGTTTCGGGATGGGAATGTCGGTGAACTGGGCGAATGGCTCCTTGGCCTCGGCGCCTTCGGCCGGGGCCTGGCTCATGCTGGGCGTGACGTTGGCGGTCTCGACGCAGGCGGCCACCAGCCAAGCCAGTAGGAAAGCCGCGAAAGTTCTCAGCGTGCCGTTCATGGAATCCCTCCGTGCGCCATAATGGCACGTCAGAGCGATAGGCCCAACAAAGAAGAGCCGCCAAGGCCCACAGGGGACGGACGGCTCTTCCAGACTTCGTCTCTGTCAGCGGCGACCGCCACACCTGCAGTAATGACGATCGGCCGGATCCCCGCAGTGGGCTGCGGAGAGCTTTTCGTGACCGCCTTGCGGCCCCGTCGGGTGGCGGCAGGCTGCCGCCCTCTTCTCGTATATGGCCATCTGAATGACCGTCTTCAATATAGCCGATTTGGGCTTTCGAGGCAATCGCTTCGGGGCCTTGGTCCGGGGTTTCGAGCTGCGACAATCTGTCCCGTTGTCAGGACCGGGATGGCCCACATGTTGAGGGTAACTACAATTTGCCGCCGAACACTCTCATGGCCAATGCCTTTGCCGATCTCAGTCGCGAACACCTGGCCATCGCCAGCCTGACCGACGTGCTGGAACGCCACTTCGGCAGCGGCGCCCGGGGCTATCACGAGCTGCCCTCGGTGGGCCGGCTGATGGCCTGCCTGTTTCACTGCCCGAGCAAAGGTCACGAACTCAGGGAGCAGGCGCTCGGCAATGCCCTGGCTGAGGCCAGCGCCGCGGCCCGGCCGCTGCTCGAGGTGGTGGCCCGCGAGCACGCCGCGGTGGCGGGAAGCGCCGCCGAGCTCAATGCCCTGGTAGCCGCGGCGGCGCGCGGCGATGCCGTTGCCTGCATTGCCCTTCCGGGCATGGTGCTGGCCCATATCGGCCTCTTGCGTCGCCACATCGAGCGCGAGGAGGGGGAGCTCTTCCCGCTGGCCCTCGAGGTGCTTGGCGAGGCCGCCATCGCCGAGCTCCTGGCGGCGCTCGAAGAGAGCGCTGCGGCAGCTGACGGCGCGCTGCCCTGCTGCCTCAACCCGGAACTTCCCGACGTCATGGTGGCCGCCGCTTGAGCATTAACCTGAAACCCCGATCGGTGTTTGCTCTTGCTCTCGCGAGAAGCTATTTTAGCGGCCCTTTGGGCGGCTGCTGGAGGAACTTTTGGCCGACGTATTTCGGGAAGTCGACGAGGAATTACGCCAGGAACACTATGCCAAGCTGTGGCAGAAGTATGGCCGTTACGTCATCGTTCTGGCGCTTTTGATCGTCGTCGGTACGGCCGCCAACGTGGGTTGGCGCGAATACGTGCGCGCCGCCCGCGAGGCCGACGGGGCCCGCTTCGCCACCGCCCTCGAGCTTTTCGCGGCCGGCAAACCGAGCCAGGCGGCGAACGCCTTTGCCGGCCTGGTCAGCGACGGCGGCGACGGCTATCCCACCCTGGCGGCGCTGCAGCAGGCTGCGGCCCTGGCGGCCGGCGGTGATCGCCGGGGCGCCATCGCCATCTACGACGGCCTGGCCCAAACGGCCGAGGGCGAGCTGTTGCAGGGTCTGGCCCGGCTGCTGGGCGCGCTGAGCGCGCTCGACGGCGCCGCCGAGGGCGAGGTCGAGCGGCGCCTCGAGCCGCTGCTTGGCGGCCAAGGCCCGTGGCGCCACTCGGCCCGCGAGGTGGCAGCCCTGGCGGCCCAGCAGGGCGGCAGGCTGGACGCGGCCAGGAAATTGTTCACCGAACTTGCCGACGACGCCACTGCGCCGGCCGGCATTCGCGCCCGGGCCGCCGAAATGCTGGCGGCGCTGGGCGGTGCTTCGTGACGGCCCTGCCGCCACAGGGACCACAGGGACCACAGCGGCTGCGGCTGCTGTTGCCGGCGGCTCTGGCTGTGCTTTCTGTGGCCCTGGCGGCGGTTCTCCCGGCCTGCGATGCAATGCCCGACTGGCTGGGTAGCGTCGAAAAACCGCCGCTCCCGGGCGAGCGCATCTCGGTCATCGCACTCCAGCGTACCCTGGTGCCCGATCCCGACATCGCCGATCTCGACGTGCGTCTGCCCAAGCCCTACGCCAATGCCGATTGGCCCCAGGACGGCGGTGATCCCAGCCATGCCATGCACCATCTGGCGGCCGGCGAGAACGTCGGTGAATTGTGGCGCCAAGATGCCGGCGCCGGTTCCGACGATCTGCGCCGTCTGCTGGCCTCGCCCGTGGTGGCCAAGGGGATGGTCTTCGTGTTCGATGCCGAAGGCCGGGTCAGCGCCTTCGATGCCGCCAACGGCAGGCCCAGCTGGAGCTACAGCGTGGTGCCCAGGGGCGAGGAGGAAGGCGCCATCGGCGGCGGCCTGGCGGTCGATTCGGGCATTCTCTACATTGCCTCGGGCTATGGCGAGGTGATCGCGCTGGAGGCCGCGACGGGAGCCGAATTTTGGCGCCACCGCATCGGCGTGCCGCTGCGCGGAGCTCCTACCGTCAGCGCCGGCCGGGTCTTCGTCATCAGCCACGACAACCAGTTGTGGGCGCTGTCGGCGATCGACGGAAGCCGGCAATGGAGCCACGTCGGCATCGCCGAAAACGCCGGCCTCCTGGGTGCCTCGAGCCCGGCCGTGCAGGGCGACCTGGTGGTGGCGCCCTATTCCTCGGGCGAGCTCTTTGCACTGAGGGTGGAGAACGGCCGCATCGCTTGGGCCGATGCCTTGACCCGGGCCGGGCGCATGACGGCACTGGCCGAGCTCAGCGATATCAACGGCCGGCCGGTCATAGACCGCGGCCGGGTCTATGCCGTCAGCCATGCCGGGCGCATGGTGGCCATTGATCTGCGCAGCGGCGGCCGCGTCTGGGAGCAGGAGATCGCTAGCGTGCAGTCACCCTGGGTGGCCGGCGATTTTCTCTTCATCGTCTCCCTGGAAGGCCAGGTGGTCTGCCTCTCGCGCCTCGACGGCCGGGTGCGCTGGGTGCGCCAGTTGGCGCGCTACGAGGATGAGGATGAGCGCGTGCCCATCCGCTGGAGCGGCCCGCTGCTGGTCGGCGACCGCCTGGTGGTAACGTCGTCGGCCGGCAGCGCCGTGGCGGTGTCGCCCTATACCGGGCTGGTGCTGGGTTCGCTGCAAATGTCGGTACCGGTTTCGATCCCCCCGGTGGTGGCGGGCGGCACGCTGTTTTTCCTCACCGACGACGCCACTCTGATCGCCTATCGTTAGGGAGTGGCGGCTCGGCGCCGCGCGGGTAAGTCCCTCACCATGACCCTCACAGTGGCCATCATCGGCCGTCCCAACGTCGGCAAGTCGACGCTTTATAACCGGCTGGTCGGGCGGCGTCAGGCGCTGGTCCACGACACCCCGGGCGTCACTCGGGACAGGCGCGAGGGCAAGGGCCGGCTGGCGGCGTTGAGCTTTCGGGTTATCGACACCGCCGGTCTGGAGGAGGGCGAGGACGAAAGCCTGGAAGGGCGCATGTGGCGCCAGACCGAGGCGGCGCTCGAGGAGGCCGATGTGGCGTTGCTGCTGATCGACGCCCGGGCCGGTGTGACGCCCATCGACGAGCACTTCGCCCAGCGCCTGCGCCGCCGCGGCGACAGCGTGTTGACGCTGGCCAACAAGTGCGAGGGCCAGGCCGCCGAAGCGGGATATTACGAGGCCTTCGCGCTGGGCCTGGGCGAGCCCATCGCCATCTCGGCCGAGCACGGCGAAGGGCTGACCGAGCTCCACGACGCTCTGGCCGCCCTGCAGGACGGGGCCGCCGGATCCGAGAGCGCCGGCCAAGCGCCCGACGACGACGAGAACCAATCCGCCCTGACGCTCGCCGTGGTGGGCCGGCCCAACGTCGGCAAGTCGACGCTGATCAACCAACTCATCGGCGCCCAGCGGCTGCTCACCGGGCCCGAGGCCGGCATCACCCGCGACGCCATCGCCGTGACCTGGGAAAGTGCCGGCCGTACCATCGAGCTGGTCGACACCGCCGGTCTCAGGCGCAAGGCCCGGGTGCAGGAAAAACTCGAGCAGATGTCGACCGCCGATACCGTACGCGCCATCCGCATGGCCCAGGTCGTGGTGCTGGTGATCGACGCTTGCCAGGGCCTGGAAAAGCAGGACCTGACGATTGCCGACCTGACGGTGCGGGAGGGCCGGGTGCTGGTGCTGGCGCTCAACAAGTGGGACCTGGTGGCGGACCGCGCGGCGGCCCGCCGGGCGCTCGATGAGCGCCTGGAGATTTCTTTGCCCCAGGTGCGGGGCTTGCCGGTGGTGGCGCTGTCGGCGCTGACCGGCGAGCGCCTCGAGCGCCTGATGCCGGCCGTCAACGCCGCTTACGAAGTGTGGAACAGACGCGTACCGACGGGCGAGCTCAACCGCTGGCTGGCCGAGGCGCAGCAGCGCCACCCGCCGCCGGCCCAGCGCGGCCGCCGCCTCAGGCTGCGCTATATGACCCAGGTCAAAGCCCGGCCGCCGACCTTCGTGCTGTTTACCGGCCGGCCCCAGGCCTTGCCCGAATCCTACAGCCGTTATCTGGTCAACGATCTGCGCCAGGTCTTCGGCTTTGCCGGCAGCCCCATCCGCCTCAACCTACGCAAGGGCCGCAACCCCTACGTTTCCAAGGGCTAGGGGATTCGAATCTGCAGCCGTGCCGCTTAGAAATTCTCCACCCAGGGCCTGAGCTCGACCTCCCAGGTCCAGGCGCTGCGCTGCTGGCGGTGGATGTGGAGATAGCTCCGGGCGATTTCGTCGGGGTGCAGCAGGTCGTCGTCGCCGCGCCCGGCGGCGCGGGGGTCGTCGGCCCGGCCGATACCGCCGTCGATGACGAAGTGGGCGACGTGAATGTTTTGCGGCGCCAGTTCGCGGGCCATGCTCTGGGCCAGGCCGCGCAGCCCGAACTTGCCCATGGCGAAGGGCGCCGACTGGGCATAGCCCTTGACCGAGGCCGAGGCGCCGGTGAACAGGATGGTGCCCGAGCCCCGCCCCAGCATGCCCCGGGCCGCCTCTTGGCCGACCAGGAAGCCGGCGTAGCAGCTGATCATGAGGGTCTTCTCGACCTCGCCCGGGTCGAGCTCGATGAAGGGGCCGCGGGTGCGGTAGCCGGCGTTATAGACCACCACGTCGGGGATACCGGTATCGCTTTCGATAGCGCCAAAGAGGGCGTGCACCTGGTCGGGCTGGCCGGCATCGCAGGCCCGGCACGTGGCGCCGGTTTCGGCTGCCAGGTTCGCCAGCTTGTCGACGTTCCGCGAGGCCAGGGTGAGCGCCATGCCTTCGGCGGCAAAGAGCCTCGCCAGCGAGGCGCTGAGACCGGGGCCGCTACCGACGATGAGGGCTGTTTCCCGTGCCGCCATGATTTCTCTCCTGCTCGCTTCCTTCTGCCGGGCGGCCTGGATCTGTACGGAAGTCGCCTAGCCGAAACTTTGCACCAGACTCGACGTGATCAGGTGCCAGCCGTCCACCAGCACGAAAAAGACCAGCTTGAACGGTAACGAGATCATGATCGGTGGCAGCATCATCATGCCCATCTGACCTGCCCCAAGGTTTGTACCATATCCTATGTTAGTCTGTTTGCCATCCGTTCTGAGGCCCGGTTCGGCCGCAGCCCATCAACAGCGAAGGCCGGAACGGGCCGGTGGTGCAGAATAGTCTCCGGCGCCGGTGGCCTGTAGCCGA
>JASLXG010000138.1 GCA_030740435.1 Alphaproteobacteria bacterium
CATTTCCAGATCATGCTCGATAGTAGATATCGAACCCGTGCCTCGTTCCCTGTTGCAGTTCTTGAACACAGATTGTAGCACCGTGGTCGGTTGGGATTGCAAGGCGGGAGCTAGGGCAACACGGGCCAACGTGCGCCTGAACCCCCGCCAGCCCACCCTGACTACGACCCAGGGCATCCCGGCAACCCTGGTTAACACTTGAAACCGTTGCGCCATTCGCTTGCTGGAATGCAAGAGCCCCCAGGGGGTGGCATGGCCCTTGCCCGCCCTCTTTCGTGCCCCTTAATAAGCGTTTTTTAGCCCCAAAAACGCTAAACGATTTCCGGGGGCTGTCTACCTACCTGGATTTTGGAGTTGCGTCTCTACGGTCGAGAAACACCATTAATAGCATGCACAAATGACCGTCTGGAGGTGGGGTGGGGGTGGCCAGGACCAGGATGGGGTTGGGTGGCTTGGAGGTGGGGTGGAGGTGTTGGGTGGGGAGGTTTCGGGCGGGTCAGAATTTGGGTCCTGGCACAATCTGGGCACAATTAGCCCTTGATTTGGCATAATTTCAGTCCCAACTTATAGACGTGCCAAATTAGCTTTGAGGAGCTGAAAGGCGCTGAAACCCTGGGATTTTTGAAGGTCAACCGGTAGACCGGTTCAGGTACGGACCCTGTAGAAATCCGATTAAAAGTCAGATGCTCTGCCAACTGAGCTACGCGCCCCCAAGGGTGGCCACCGTGTGGCTGGCCGGGTGGCTTGCCACCGTGTGGCTGGCCGGCTGCGGCAACTTAGGTTCGCCGACCGGCGCGGTCAATAGTCCCGGCACCGCACTGACGCCGCACCATCCAATCCGCCGCCAATTTGGACTATCCTCCAGGCTTCGATATCCGCCCAGGAGGACGACCGTGCTTCAGCTCTACTATTACCCCGACAACGCCAGCTTCGCCCCGCACGTCTGTTTGCGGGAGGCCGGGGCCCGGTATGAACTGGTAAAGGTCGACCGCACCTTGGAAGCCCACAAGTCACCGGACTATCTGAAGCTTAACCCCAGCGGGCGCATCCCGACGCTGGTCGATGGCGATCTGGTGCTTTTCGAAACGGCGGCGATCTGTCTCTATATTGCCGACAGCCATGCCGAAAGCGGTCTTGCTCCGCCCTCCGGCACGAGGGAGCGGGCGGTGCTGCACAAATGGCTGTTCTATATGGCCACGACGATCCAGCCGGAACTGCTGGTCTATCACTATGCCAGTCGTTATGCCGCGGACAGCGCCGGCGAAGAAGCGGTCAAAGCGGGCGCCGAAGCGCGGTTGGCGGAAATGTTCGAGGTCATGGACGAGGCCGTTGTCCGGCGGCCCTTCCTGATGGGCGAGAGCTTCACGCTGTTGGATCCCTATCTCGCCATGTTGTGCCGCTGGGCCAGAGAGCTGCGACAGGCGCCGGGCAAGCTCGGCCATCTTGGCCCCTACCTCGAAAACATAGTTGCCCGCGCCTCCGTCGCCCGGACCATCGAGCGCGAGGGAATCGAGCCGCCGTTTCTTTAAGCTATGGTCTGATGCCTGCACCCACCCGAGGGGTCGAGATCATGATCAAGCTCTATCAGTTTCCGCCCGGCTGGGGGCTGCCCAGCTACAGCCCCTTTTGTCTCAAGCTCGAAACCTGGTTGCGCCTGACCGCCCTGCCCTACGAGGTGGTGGATGAGCCCGATCCCCGCAAGGGGCCCAAGGCAAAGCTGCCCTACATCGACGACGGCGGCACGGTGCTGGGCGATTCGGGGCTGATCATCGATTATATCTCTCGGCCCAGTACGCCGTCGACCTCGATGCCCACCTGGAGCCGCGCCGGCGCGGCCTGGCCCAGGCGCTGGGCCACCTCTTCGAGGACGGCCTTTATTGGAGCGCCATCGTCTATCCGCGCTGGGCCA
Source organism: Alphaproteobacteria bacterium (assembly GCA_030740435.1). Lineage (NCBI taxonomy): Bacteria > Pseudomonadati > Pseudomonadota > Alphaproteobacteria > Alphaproteobacteria bacterium. The sequence goes on from JASLXG010000138.1 coordinate 1,910, forward strand.
TCGAGGCCAACTGGCAAATCGTCAAGCCGGAGTACTTCGCCGCCCTGCCCGCCCCCTTGCGTCCGCTGATCGCCGCCCTGGCACGGCGCAGTACGCTCGGCAGCCTCAGGAGCCAGGGCGTCGGCCGCCACTCGGCCGCCGAAGTGGCGGCCATGGGGTGTCGCGATATCGCTGCCGTGGCCGACCTGCTGGGGGAACAAGACTTCATGCTGGGCGATCAGCCCTCGGGCATCGACGCTACGGCCTATGCCTTTTTGGCCGCCATCCTGGCGGTACCGATCGAAACCCCGGTACGCCAGCGCCTGCGGCAAAGCGAGAACCTGACGGCCTATTGCCGGCGCCTGCGCGAGCACTGTTTTCCTGGTGAGAATGCGGTTTAGCTTCGCACCATCAGGCCGCGCAGCACCGGCGCGCCAATCAGCAGCGCGACGCCGAACATCTGATTGAATAGCGGGATTTCGACAGGAATCGGGCCAAACAGGATGAGGTAGAGCCCCAGGCCCATGGTCATCGCCGTCACCGTGATTTGCTTCTCCTCGTGCCGCTGACGGTATGCCTTGTTGGCCGGAATGGTAGGTCAATCGGCCAGACGCGAATATGGCGGCTGTCACAGTCCCTGAATTGGCGGTATGTCGCCCGCCGCCTGGAATTCGGTGAATTCCCGCGTGAATTCGGCGAACCGCCCGGCCTCGATGGCCGCCCGCAGCCCCGCCATCAGGCGCTGGTAATAGGTCAAGTTATGTTCCGTCAGCAGCATCGGCCCGAGCATCTCCTTGGCTCGGAAGAGGTGATGCAGATAGGCCCGGGAATAGCTGGCGCAGGCGGCACAGGAGCAAGCTTCCTCGAGCGGCCGGGAATCGTCGCGGTGACGGGCGTTGCGGATGTTGAGCGCACCATGGGCCGTGAAGGCCTGACCGGTACGGCCCGAACGCGTCGGCAGTACGCAATCGAACATGTCGACGCCGCGGCCCACGGCACCGACGATGTCGGCGGGCTTGCCCACGCCCATGAGATAGCGCGGCCGATCCGCCGGCAAATGCGGCACGCCGGCCTCGAGCACGCGAAACATCTCGGCCTGGCCCTCGCCGACGGCAAGGCCGCCGATGGCGTAGCCGTCGAAGCCGAGCTCGATCAGCCCGGCCGCCGATTCGGCCCGCAGCTCGGCATAGGTGCTGCCCTGGACGATGCCGAAAAGGCCCTGCCCCGGGGCCGGCCGGCTGGCAGCCAGGCAGCGCTCGGCCCAGCGCAGCGAGAGCCGCATGGACTTGGCCGCCTCGTCCTCGCTGGCCGGATAGGGCGTGCACTCGTCCAGCACCATGGCGATGTCGGAGCCCAACAGCGCCTGGATTTCGATGGCGCGTTCGGGCGTGAGCTCGTGGCTCGAGCCGTCGAGGTGAGAACGGAGACTAACGCCGCTTTCACCCAGCCGGCGCAGCTTGGCCAGTGACATGACCTGAAAACCGCCGGAATCGGTGAGAATGGGCCCCGGCCAATTCATGAAGACGTGCAGCCCGCCGAGCCCGGCAATGCGCTCGGCCGTGGGCTGCAGCATCAGGTGATAGGTGTTGGCCAGCACCATCTCGGCGCCCGTCTGGCGCACCGCCTCGGGGGCCATGGCCTTGACCGTGGCGGCGGTGCCGACGGGCATGAAGGCGGGGGTAGCAACGCTGCCGTGGGCGGTATCGAGATGCCCCAGGCGGGCCGAGCCGTCGCTAGCCCGTACCTCGAATCCGATGCCGCTCATGAATTCCGCTCCAAAAGACAGCAATCGCCATAGGAATAGAACCGGTAGCGCTGGGCCATGGCGTGGGCGTAGGCGGCCAGCATGCGCTCACGCCCGGCGAAGGCCGAAACCAGCATGAACAGCGTAGACCGCGGCAGGTGAAAATTAGTCAGCAAGACGTCGACGACCTGAAAGCGGTATCCGGGCACGATGAAGATGTCGGTTTGACCAGCCCAGGGCCGCAAGCCGCCGGCCGAAGCGACGCTCTCCAGCAGCCTCAGCACCGTCGTGCCCACCGCCACGATGCGCCGGCCCTCGGCCCGGGCGGCGCTGATGGCGGCGGCGGCCGGGGCGGCGATCTCGCCCCATTCGGCGTGCATGACGTGGTCCTCGGTGTCTTCGCTGCTCACCGGCAGGAAGGTGCCGCCACCGACATGCAGGGTCAAGCGCTGCTCTTCGATGCCCTTTGCCTCCAGGGCAACCAGCAATTCGGCCGTGAAGTGGAGCCCCGCCGTCGGTGCCGCCACGGCGCCGGGCCGGCGGGCATAGACGGTCTGGTAGTCGGCCCGGTCGCGCTCGTCGCCGGGCCGGCCGAGGTAGGGTGGTAGTGGCATCTCGCCGAATTGTTCCAGCACTGCCGGCAGTTCGGCGGCGGGGCGATCGAACCTGAGCCGGACTTCGCCCCCGCGCCGCTCAATCACCTCGGCGGAAAGCCCGCCAGCCCCATCCGGTCCCGGGAATCGCACCACATCCCCAGGCCTCAGGCGCTTGGCCGGCCGCGCGAAAGCCTCCCAGGTGTCGGGCTCGGGAGCCGGTTTGTGCAGTGTCACCTCGATGCGGGCGGTGCCCCGGGCGGCCTGGCGGCTGCCGCGAAGCCGGGCCGGTATGACTTTGGTGTCGTTGAGCACCAGCACGTCGCCGGGATGCAAAAGCCCCGGCAGGTCCGAAACCAACCGGTCTTCGAACGCCTCCCCCACGTGCAACAGGCGCGCCTGGTCGCGGCGCTCCAGCGGCCGTTCGGCGATCAGCTCCGACGGCAGTTCGAAATCGAAAAGCTCGACACGCATATGGCGGCCGGGCCGCCGGCTAATCCTTGGCGTCGGCGGCCACCTGCAGACGCACGATGTGGTCGGGGTCCTCGACGCTGCCGTTGTCCGACTTGGAGCCCTTCTTGATCTTGTCGACGAACTCCATGCCCTCGCTGACCTGGCCCCAGACCGTGTACTGGCGGTCGAGGAAGGGGGCCGCTTCGAAGACGATGAAGAACTGGCTGTCGGCACTGTCGGGGCTGCGGGTGCGGGCCATGGAAAGGGTGCCGCGAACGTGGGGCTCGTCGTTGAATTCGGCCTTCAGGCGCTGGCCCGAGCCCCCCGAACCGGTGCCCGTGGGATCGCCGGTCTGGGCCATGAAGCCTTCGATGACGCGGTGAAAAACAACGCCGTCATAAAAGCCCTGGCGCACCAACTCCTTGATGCGGGCGACATGGCCGGGCGCCAGATCGGGCCGCATTTCGATAACCACGCGGCCGTATTCAAGGTCGAGATAAAGCGTGTTTTCCGGTTCCGCCGCATCCACGTTGCCTGCTCCCAGTATCAAAGCGGCCAGGGCCGCCAGAATGAAGTGCCGCACCATTGCGATTTCCCTCTCCTAGTACCTAGCCCCTACCGCCCGGCTTCAGGATGCCGAGCCTTTGGCACGTTCGTCGGCCGCCCGGTGGCGCAGCTTTTCGTCGATGTTCCTGGGCACGAAGGAACTGACGTCGCCGTCCAGGCGGGCGATGACCTTGACCAGGCTCGAGGCGATGAAATGGTTGTTCTCCGAGGCCATGAGAAAGATGGTCTCGACGTCGGCGTTGAGGCGCGCGTTCATGCCTACCATCTGAAACTCGAATTCGAAGTCGGAAACCGCCCGCAAGCCACGCACGATGATGGAGGCACCGACATCGGTGACGAAATGCATGAGCAGATTGTCGAAGGTCCGGACCTCGATGGTAGTGCCGTTGTGGCCGTTCAGGTGTTCGATCTCGGAGCACACCATGGCCTGGCGTTCGGCCACATCGAACATGGGTGCCTTTTCCAGATTGGCGGCAACGCCCACCACCAGGTGATCGACCACCCTGGTGGCCCGGGTAATCAGGTCCAGGTGGCCGTTGGTGATGGGATCGAAGGTGCCGGGGTAGACGCCGGTTCGCCGCTTGGCCACGCAGATACTCCTCGATTACGCGTCTGACTCTGTAGGCTCTGTTGTCTCTGTAGGCTCTGTTTTTTGCTGATCGTCGGCGTTCTGGTCGGCCGCCTCGCCCACTTCGGCCTCGTCGCCCTCTTCGCCCTCGCCAGCCTCGTCATCGCCGTCTTCGCCGTCTTCGCCGCCATCGCAGAGGCGGGCCACCGAAACCACGCGTTCGCCTTCCGCCGTGCTGAACAACGTTACACCCTGGGTGTTGCGACCGGCAATGCGGATGTCGTTGACGGGGCAGCGAATCATCTGGCCGCCGTCGGTGACCAACAGCAGCTCGTCGCTTTCGACCACGGGAAAGGCCGCCACCACCTCGCCGTTGCGTTCCGAGGTCTCGATATTGATGATGCCCTGGCCGCCGCGATGGGCGATGCGGTATTCATAGGCCGAGGTGCGTTTGCCGTAGCCGTTCTCGGTAATCGAGAGAATGAATTCCTCATGCGCCGCCAATTCGGCCAGCCGCTCGGGCGGTAACTCGGAGGCCGTGGCGGCAACTTCCGTCTCGCCGTTGGCGCGGCGCTCGGCGGCGGCGGTGCGCAGATAGTCGTCGCGCTCCTCGACACCGACCTCGGCGTGGCGTACCAGCGACATCGAGATCACGTCATCTCCCTTGGCCAGCTTCATGCCGCGCACGCCGTCGGAGGTGCGGCTCTTGAAAACGCGCACGTCGGTGGCGGCGAAGCGCAGGCACTTGCCGCCACGAGCCGCCAGCAGCACGTCATCGCCGTCGTCGCAGGACTGCACGCCAACCAGGCGATCGCCTTCGCCCAGGCGGATGGCGATTTTGCCATTGGCCATGACGTGGCTGAAGTCCGACAAGGCGTTCCTGCGCACCCGGCCCATGGCGGTGGCGAAGACGATGCTGAGGCTGGCCCACTGTTCCTCGTCCTCGGGCAGCGGCATGACCGAAGTGATGGTTTCGCCCTCGTCCAGCGGCAACAGGTTGACCATGGCCTTGCCCAGCGCTTGCGGCGTGGCCAGCGGCAGGCGGTAGACCTTGAGCTTGTAGACTTGGCCCGAGGAGGAAAAGAACAGCACCGGCGTGTGGGTGTTGGCGACGTAGACCTGGGTGACGAAATCCTCGTCGTGGGTGTTCATGCCGGCCCGGCCCTTGCCGCCACGGCGCTGGGCCCGGTAGGCGCTGAGGCGCACCCGCTTGATGTAGCCGCGGTGGCTCACCGTCACCACCATGTCCTCGCGCTCGATCAAGTCCTCGTCGTCCTGGTCCAGCTCGCCCTCGACGATTTCGCTGCGCCGCGGATCGGCGAAGCGCTCACGGACCTCGGTGATTTCGCGCCGCATGACGCCGGTCAGGCGCTCATGGCTGCCCAGGATATCGAGCAGATCGACGATCTTTTCCGCCAGCCCCTTGAGCTCGTCGCCGATCTTGTCGCGCTCCAGCCCGGTCAGACGCTGCAGGCGCAACTCGAGAATTGCCTTGGCCTGAACCTCCAGCAAACGATAGCTGCCGTCCTCGACGACGTGGCCGGGCTCGTCTATCAGCTCGATCAGGGGCCCCACGTCGGCCGCCGGCCAGGACCGTTCCATCAAGCGCTCCCGCGCCACCGCGGGGTCCGGCGCCTTGCGGATGATGGCGATGACCTCGTCGATGTTGGCCACCGCGATGGCCAGACCGACCAACACCTGGGCGCGCTCCCGGGCCTTGGTCAATTCATGGCGGGTGCGCCGGGTGATGACCTCGCGGCGGAAGGCGACGAAGGCCGAGATCATGTCCTTGAGGTTGTGCAACTGCGGCCGGCCGCCATTGAGCGCCAGCAGGTTGACGCCAAAGCTGGTTTGCAGCGCGCTGAGGCGGTAGATCTGGTTGAGCACCACCTCGGTGGTGGCGTCGCGCTTGAGTTCGATCACCACGCGCACGCCGTCGCGGTCCGATTCGTCGCGCAAGTCCGAGATGCCCTCGATGCGCTTGTCGCGCGCCGCCTCGGCGATCTGCTCGATCATGCGCGCCTTGTTGACCTGGTAGGGGACCTCGGTGACGATGATGACGTCACGGTCCTTGCCGGCTTTTTCGAAATGCACGCGGCCGCGCATGATCACCGAGCCCCGCCCGGTGTGATAGGCCTGGCGCGCTCCGCCCCGGCCCAGGATCAGGGCGCCGGTGGGAAAATCCGGCGCCGGCACGATCTCGATCAACTCGTCGATGCCGATCTCGGGGTTTTCGATATAGGCCAGGCAGGCATCCAGCACCTCGCCCAGATTGTGCGGCGGTATGTTGGTCGCCATGCCCACGGCGATGCCGCCGGCGCCGTTGACCAGCAGGTTGGGCAGCCGCGACGGCAGCACCACCGGCTCGTGGGCCGAATCGTCATAGTTGGGCTGGAAATCGACGGTATCCTTGTCGATGTCGCCGAGTAGCGCCAACGCCGAACGATCGAGGCGGATTTCGGTATAGCGCATGGCCGCGGCACGATCGCCATCCATCGAACCGAAGTTGCCCTGGCCGTCCAACAGCGGCAGGCGCATGGCGAATTTCTGGGCCATGCGTACCATGGCGTCGTAGATCGCCTGGTCGCCGTGGGGATGGTACTTGCCCATCACGTCGCCGACGACACGGGCCGACTTGCGGTAGGGCCGGTCGGGAAGCGCGCCCTGCTCGTTCATGGCGTGAAGAATGCGCCGGTGCACCGGCTTGAGGCCGTCGCGCACGTCCGGCAGGGCCCGCGAGACGATCACGCTCATGGCGTAATCGAGGTAGGAGCGCTTCATCTCCTCCTCGATCATCACGGGCACGGTGTCGCTGCGCGGCGGTGGCGGGGTGTCTATGTCGGTCAAGGGAGGGGCGTCAGAATTGATGCGTCAGAAGTTGGGCCAGGCCGGGTTTCCGAAGCCACCGGTAGGCGCCCCGGCCACCCCCGACATGTTGGGGGGTGGGGTGCGGTAAATATACCAGACCTTGTTGTCAGCGGCAAGTTTTCGCGGGCGCAAAAAAGCCCTGTTTGCAGCGCAGCAAAAGGGCCTCGGGCGGCTGCTTGGGGGTTCGCTAGAAAGGAATCTCGTCGTCGAGGTCGGCGCCACCGCCAGCGCCTGTGTCGGCGCCTCCACCTCCGCCGCCGCCGCCTCCTTCTCCCCCGCCGCCACCACCTCCACCATAATCGTCGGGGTATTCGTCAGGTGCGCCGCCGCCATAACCGCCACCGCCCTCGCCGCGCGAGTCCAGCATGGCGATCTCACCCCGGTAGCGCTGCAGCACGACCTCGGTGGTGTACTTCTCGACCCCCGACTGGTCCTGCCACTTGCGGGTCTGAAGCTGACCTTCGATGTAGAGCTTGGAGCCCTTGCGCAGGTATTGCTTGGCGATGTTGCCCAGGTTCTCGTTGAAGATGACGACCCGGTGCCACTCCGTGCGCTCGCGCTTTTCGCCGGTATTGCGATCGCGCCAAGTTTCGTTGGTGGCCAGATTGAGATGTACGATCTGATCGCCGGCGTTGGTGCTCCTGACTTCGGGGTCGCGCCCCAGGTTGCCGATCAGAATGACCTTGTTGACGCTGCCCGCCATGCCGCCTCCGCTGTTTGATTGACTGGCAGCATAATAGGCGCAAAAGATCGCGCCGGTCGCGTTTTTTTGTCGCTCACGGCGGCGGACCTTCGGTCCGCAGCCTGCGCGGGGGCGCCGCAGTAGCGGCGGGTCGCGGTCGCTCCCGTTGCACAAAAGGACCAAACAGAAAAAGTAACAAACGGCGGCCGCGCTAAGCCGCGCCCCGGCACGGGGGGCGGAGGCCAAGGGCGCGGATGCGCCCGCCCGGTGAGGAGCTACAAAACTTCGCTCACGGCGGCTCCGCTGCCTCCGCGGGGGCGCCGCAGGAGCGGCGGGTCGCGGTCGCTCCCGTTGCACAAAATAACAAAGCACAAATCAAAAATAAACCGCCCCCGGAACGGGGGCGGAGGCCAAGCGCGCGGAGCGCGCGCC
>JASLXG010000139.1 GCA_030740435.1 Alphaproteobacteria bacterium
CCGGCCACCCTCACCACCATGGCCACCGGCACTTCGCCCTTGATGTCGTGGGGCACCGAGACGACACAGACGTTGGCCACGTCGGGATGGCGCAGCAGCAAGTTCTCGACCTCGATGGGATAGACGCTTTCGCCGCCGCACTGGAACATGTCGTCGGTGCGGCCCTTGAAATGGAAAAAGCCCTGGGCGTCGATCTCGAAGAGATCGCCGGTGCGCAGCCAGCCGTCGACGATGCGCTGGCGGTTGACCTCGGGCAGGTTGTGGTAGCCAGGCGTGACGCCCGGGCTTTTCATCCAGAGCTCGCCGAAGGAAGCGTGCTCGGCGCCGTTCTCGTCGATGAGTTTGGTATCGCAGCCGGGCACCGGGGTGCCGCAGCTCGAGTGCGGCGGGCGCGGCCCGGAAAGCTTGACGCCGTGTGAAATGGGGCCGGCCTCGGTCAGGCCGTAGCCCTGGTAGACGGGCACGCCGAAGGCCTCCTCGACGGCCTACAGCAGCCACGGCAGACACGGCGCCGAGCCCACCAGCAAGCCCTTGAGGGCGCCATAGTCGCAACTTTCGACGACGTCGCGGTGCTCGAGCAACAGCGCGAAGATCGAGGGCACAGTGATAGTATAGCTGCAGCGCTGTTCGGCCAGTGCCCGCAGGAAGGCACGGGGCTCGAAGCTTTGCATGATGACCATCGAGGCACCCAGCCGCAGCATCGGCTTGACCACGCCCGAGAAGGCGTTCTTGTGGTAGAGCGGGTTGGCGGTGAGCGCACGGGCCTGGCCGCTGAACACGGGTTCGAACTGGCTGGCGCAGGCCTCCAGATTCCAGGCCTGGCCGGCGTGGCTCAGCGGCACCCCCTTGGGCCGGCCGGTGGAACCCGAGGTGTAGGGCTGCATGAGGATGTCGTCGCCGCCCACGTCCAGCGGCGTGAAGGCCGGAGCCGCCGCCATCAAGATCTCGAAGTCCTGCCAGCCCTCTGCGGCCTGACCGACGCTGATACGCAGCTCCAGCCCGGCCTCGACCACCGCGGCCAGGGCTGCGGGGCTGACGCTGGGCTCGACGAAGGCCGCCCGGGCGCCCGAATCATTGATAATGAAGGCGATGGTCTCGGCCCCCAGGCGATTGTTGACCGGCACCGGCACGACGCCGCTGCGCATCGCCCCGATGACGATCTCGATGTATTCCAGGCGGTTGCCGACGCAGATCGCGAAGCGCTCGCCAGGCTTCAGGCCCAATTCCTGCAGCAGTGCCGCCACTTGGTCGAAGCGGCGCTGCAGCTCGCCATGGCTGCGCCGGCGCACGGCCTCGCCGGCCAGTTCGATGATCGCCACCTTGTCGGGCCGGCGCCGCGCCTCGGCCGCCCCCAGGTAGCCCAGATTGTCCACCCTTATTTCGGCCATCCCAGCCTGCCCGCGGCTCAGTTCCGGGTCACCACCAGCGAGGCGTTCTGACCGCCGAAGCCGAAGCCGTTGACCTGCACGGCGGCGATGGGCCCAGCCGCCGGTTGGCCGATGACGACCTCGAATTCGGCCTCGGGATCGATCTCGGTGGTACCCGCCGTGGGCACCAGGGCCGCCTCGTTCATGCTGTGCAGCCCGGCCAGCAGGCCCATGACCCCGGCGGCGCCGGCGGTGTGGCCGACATGGCCCTTGATGGAAGCCACGCGTAGCGGCTTTTCGCGCTCGCCAAAGACCCGGTTGATGGCGCGGATCTCGGCCGTGTCGCCGACCTGCGTGCCGGTGCCGTGGGCGATCAGGGCGTCGATGTCGCCGGCCCCCCCGGGCAGGCCGGCATCGGCAATGGCCAGCTCCATGGTGCGGCTCTCCCAGCGCCCGTCGGGGTGCGAGGACGAGGGGTGGTAGCCGTCCGAGAGGCAGGCATAGCCGCGCAAGTAGCCGTGGATGGTGGCGCCGCGGGCTTGGGCCCGATCTGCGCGTTCGAGGATCACCATGCCGGCGCCCTCGCCGCCCATGACGCCGAAGCGTTCGGTGTTGAAGGGGCGGCAGGCCTTGAGAGGATCGGGCTGGGGCTGGAACATGCCGTAGAGCCCGGCGGCGATCAGTGTCACCTGGGTGCGGGCGGCGTCGCAACCGCCGGCGATGGCGACATCGGCCTCGCCGCGCTCGATCAAGCGCGCCGCCACGCCCATGGCGTCGATCGACGAGGCACAAGCCGTCGAGACCGTGAGCAGCGGCCCGTGCAACCCCCAGCGCAGTGCGATCTGCCCCGCCGCCATGTTGGGCCAGGCCTGGATCTGCAATTTTCGCGAGACTCCCGACGGGCCCTCGAGATCAAGGCCGCGTTGCGATTCGGCGATGCTCTCGACGCCGGCGCACGAGGTGCCGACGACCACGGCCGTGCGCTCGGCGTCGAGCTCGGCAATACCCGAGGCCTCCACCGCCTGCACCGCGGCGGCAATGGCGTACTGAGCGAAGCGGTCGGTGCCGGCGGCGACGCGCTCGTCCATCCAGTCCTGGGCTCGGAAATTCTCGACCCGCGACATCCAGGCGTTCTCCAGGCCCGGCTCATTGTTCCAGGGCGTCGGCCCGACGGCAACACGGGCGGCCGACAGGTTTTGGCAAAATTCCTCGACGCTGTGACCCAGCGAAGACATCACACCCAGGCCGGTAATGGCAATGTTTTCCAAAGCAGCCTCCCGATATGGTTTTTTTGCCCCTACCACCCCTCGGGGAATAGAATAGTGGCGAATCGGCGCTATGTGAATGCCGCCGCCCCGTCGTGCAATACCCGTCCGGAATGGCCGATGCTTCTGGCGCTAACGATCCGCGACATCGTCATCATCGATCGTCTCGAGGTGGAATTCCGCGCCGGACTTTGCGTGCTCACGGGCGAGACCGGAACCGGCAAGTCGATCCTTTTGGATGCGCTGGGGCTGTGCCTCGGCGACCGCGCCCAGTCGGCCCTGGTGCGGCCCCATTGCGAGCGCGGCCAGGCGACCGCGGAATTCGTCGTGGCGCCCGGCCATGCGGCGCTCGAGCTACTGGCCGAGCAGGGCCTCGAGGCCGACGACCGCTTGCTGCTGCGCCGCGTGGTTGCAGCCGACGGGCGCAGCCGCGCCTTCATTAACGACCAGCCCGTCAGCGGTGCACTGCTGCGCCGTATCGGTGCCACCCTGGTCGAAATCCAGGGCCAGCACGAAGCGGTCGGGCTGCTCGACACGGCCAGCCACCGGCGCCTTCTCGATTTGTACGCCGGCGCCGATTTGGCCGACGTCGGGGCGGCCTGGCAGACCTTGAGCCAGAGCCGCCAGACCCTGGCGGCGGCCGAGGCAGCGCTGGCCAGCGCCCGTGACGACGAGGACTACACCCGCCACGTGCTCGACGAGCTCACGGCCCTCGATCCCCAGCCTGGCGAGGAGGCCGAGTTGACCAGCCGCCAGAGCCTGCTCAAGCACGGTGCCCAGATCGCCGAGGCGCTCGAGGCCGCGCGCCAGGAACTGAGCGGCGAGGGCGGCGCCGCCGGCCGCTTGCGCAGCGCCGAACGCAGCCTCGAACGGGTGGCCGAGCGGGCCGCCGGGCAACTTGACGAAAGCCTGGCCGGGCTGGGCCGGGCGGCCCTCGAGACGGCCGAGGCGGCGGCCCTGCTCGACGACGCGGCGGGTCAGCTCGATGCCGACCCGACGGCGCTGGCCAAGCTCGAGGACCGCCTGCACGGCCTGCGCACGGCAGCCCGCAAGCACCGCGTGACGGTCGACGAACTGCCGGCGCTGGCTGCCGAGTTCGCCACCCGCCTGGCCGCCATCGACGGCGGCGAGGCCGAGATCGAACGCCTGCGCCAGGCCGCCGCCACGGCCCACCAGGCCTATGGCAGCGCCGCCGAGCGCCTGTCCGCGAGCCGACGCGCCGCCGCCGCGCGCCTTGACGGCGCCGTGGCCGCCGAGCTTGCCCCCCTGAAGCTGGAGCGCGCCACTTTCACGACGGCGCTCGAGAGCCTGGACGAGACGGCCTGGGGGCCCGAGGGCAGCGATCGCGTCGGCTTCGAGGTTTCGACCAACCCGGGCCAGCCGCCGGGACCGCTTTCGCGCATCGCCTCGGGTGGCGAGCTGAGCCGCTTTCTGCTCGCCCTCAAGGTCGCCCTCGCCGGCGTGCGTTCGGCGCCGACGCTGATCTTCGACGAGATCGACCGCGGCGTCGGCGGCGCCACCGCCGACGCCATCGGCGCCCGCCTGGCGCGCCTGGCGGAAAACCTGCAAGTCCTCGTGGTCACCCATTCGCCCCAGGTGGCGGCGCAGGGCAGCCACCACTGGCGGGTGGGCAAGCAGTCGAACGGCGAACAGGCCGTGGCCACGCTGATCGAGCTCGACGCCCCGGCGCGGCGCGAGGAACTGGCGCGCATGCTGGCCGGGGCCGAGGTCACCGACGAGGCCCGGGCCGCGGCCCAAAGCCTGATGGCCAGCGAGTAGCGCCGGGCATGGCGGCCAAGCGGCCCGAGATTGCCGCCGAGGATCTCGGCCCCCTGGAGGCGGCCGGCGAGCTGGCCGATTTGGCGACCGAGATCGCCGCCCACGACCGGCGCTATTACCAGGACGACGACCCCACCATCAGCGACTCCGACTACGACGCGCTGCGCCGGCGCAACGCCGCCATCGAAGCCCGATTTCCCGAACTCAAACGCCCCGACAGCCCCAGCGACCGCGTCGGTGCGACCGCCGCCTCGGGCTTCGCCAAGGTGCGCCACCGCCAGGCCATGTTGTCGCTGGAAAACGCCTTCGGAGCGGCCGAAGTGGCCGATTTCATCGGCCGCTTGCGGCGCTTTTTGGCTCTCGACGAGGCCGAGCCGGTGGCGCTGCTGGCTGAACCCAAGATCGATGGCCTCTCGGCCTCGCTCTATTACCAGGGCGGTGTCCTGGTTCAGGGCGCCACTCGCGGTGACGGCGAAAACGGCGAGGACGTGACGCGGAATCTCAGAACCATCGCCGACGTGCCCCAGCAACTCTCGGGCAGCGGCTGGCCGGCCGAGATGGAAATCCGCGGTGAGGTCTTCCTCGGCAAGCAGGATTTTGTGGCCCTCAACCAGGCTCAGGAAGAAACCGGAAAACCGCCCTACGCCAACCCCCGCAACGCCGCCGCCGGCAGTTTGCGCCAGCTCGATCCAGCGGTGACGGCGGAACGGCCGCTGAGTTTTTTCGCCTACGCCTGGGGGTTGCTCTCGGCGCCCTTCGCCGAGACCATCAGCGAGGCCCGGAGAGAGCTCGAGAACTGGGGATTCAGACTCAACGAACCGGCCGTGTTGTGCCACGACCTCAAGGCGCTGCTGGCCCACTACGCCCACCTCGAGCAAAGCCGGGCCGATCTTGACTTTGAGCTCGACGGCGTCGTCTACAAGGTCGACCGGCTCGACTGGCAGGATCGCCTGGGCGTGGTCAGCCGGGCGCCGCGCTGGGCCATCGCCCACAAATTCCCGGCCCAACAGGCCGAGACCAAACTGCACGAAATCGAGATTCAGGTCGGGCGCACCGGGGCGCTGACACCGGTGGCCCGGCTCGAACCCGTCACCGTGGGTGGCGTCACGGTGACCAATGCGACACTGCACAACGAGGACGAGATCGCGCGCAAGGACGTACGTCCGGGTGACACCGTGGTGGTGCAACGCGCCGGCGACGTGATTCCCCAGGTGGTGCGCGTGGTCATCGGAAAGCGGCCCTCCGACAGCAAATCCTTCGTCTTTCCCGAAATCTGCCCGGAATGCCAAAGCCCCGCCTTGCGACCCGAGGGCGAGGTGGTGCGGCGCTGCAGCGGCGGACTGCTTTGCCCGGCCCAGGCGGTGGAACGGCTCAGGCATTTCGTCAGCCGCAACGCCTTCGACATCGAGGGCCTGGGTGCCAAGCAAGTGGCTGCCTTCTGGCGTGACGGCCTGGTGCGCGAGCCGGCCGAGCTGTTCACCCTGGCGAACCGCAACGCCAGGCTGGAGCCGCCGCTGGCCGAGCGCGAGGGCTGGGGCGAACTCTCCGCCGCGAACCTCTTCGCCGCCATCGAGGCCAAGCGCGAGATCGGCCTCGAGCGCTTTATTTTCGCGTTGGGCATCCGCCGCATCGGCCAGGCCAATGCCCGCCTGCTGGCCCGCACCTACGAAAACGCCGAGGCCTTTTTCGCCATGCTCGACGAGGCCGTCAGGGAGCCCGAAGGCGAGGCCCTGGCCGGGCTGGAGAACATCGACGGCATCGGCCCCGAGATCGCTGCCGTGCTGACGGGCTTCATGAATGAGCCCCACAACCAGAAGATCATCGCCGAGCTGCGTGGCGTTCTCACCATCATCGACGCCGAGGCACCGACGGGCTCATCGCCCCTGGCCGGCCGCACCGTCGTCTTCACCGGCACGCTGGAGACCATGTCACGGGCCGAAGCCAAGGCCCGGGCCGAGGCCCTGGGCGCCAAGGTGGCGGGCTCGGTCTCCAAGAAGACCGACTACGTGGTGGCCGGCCCCGGATCCGGCTCGAAGGAGAAAAAGGCCCGCGAGCTAGGGCTCGAGGTGCTCGACGAAGCCCAGTGGCGCGAGCTCAGCGGCGAATAAGCTATATCGGCGCGCAGGCCCCGGCTAGCCACTCGGCCGTGGCCGTATCCAGCAACGGCGCGATCTCGGCCAGCACCTCGGCGTGGTAGGCGTCGAGCCAGGCCGTCTCCTCGGAATTCAGCAACTCAGCCTCGATCAGGCGGCGGTCGATGGGCGCCCGGGTCAGGGTCTCGAACCCGAGATACGATTTGCCCTCGGGATAATCGCCGGCGATTTCGACCACGGCCAGCAGGTTTTCGATGCGGATGCCGAAGGCGCCGGGGCGGTAATAACCGGGCTCGTTGGAAACGATCATGCCGGGCCTGAGCGGCGTCGCGCTGCCGGTTTTGGCGATGCGCTGGGGCCCCTCGTGGACGCCGAGATAGCAGCCCACGCCGTGGCCTGTGCCGTGGTCGTAGTCGAGCCCGGCCCGCCATAGCGGGCCGCGCGCCAACGAGTCGAGCTGGGCCCCCGTGGTGCCGGCGGGAAAGCGCGCCCGGGCCAGGGCGATGTGGCCCTTGAGCACGTGCGTGAAGCAGGCCCGCATCTCGGCCTCGGGCCGGCCGATGGCCACGGTGCGGGTGACGTCGGTGGTGCCGTCGAGGTACTGGGCCCCGGAATCGACCAGATAAAGGCTGCCGGCCTCGAGCCGGCGGTTGCTGGCCGGGCTCACCCGGTAGTGGACGATGGCGCCGTTGGCCCCGGCGGCCGAGATGGTGTCGAAGGAGAGGCCGCGGAAATGCTCGCCCCCGGCGCGCCAGGCCTGCAGCCGCCGGGCGGCGCTCAGCTCGTCGATGCCGCGGCCCGGTGCCTCGGCCTCGAGCCAGGCCAGAAAATGCACCAACGCCACGCCATCACGGCGGTGGCAGCTCCGCATGCCGGCCAGTTCGACATCGTTCTTGCAGGCCTTGGGCAACTGGCAGGGGTCGGGGCCGGGCTTTATCTCGGCGCCGGCCTGGCGCAGTTGCTGGAAGATCCAGGCGGCGGCGCTGGTGGCATCGACGCGCACGTTTTGACCGGCCAGCGCCGCCAGGCCGGCCGCCAGTTCGGCCGGCGGCCGCGGGCGCACGCCGTTGCCCAGGTGGCTGCGGCTCTCCGGCCCGAGCTTTTCCTGCACCGCGAAGAGCTCGACCTCGCCGTCCGCATGCAGGATGGCAAACGATAGCGGCAAGGGCGTGTGCGCCACGTCGCCGCCCCGCAGGTTCAACAGCCAGGCGATCGAATCGGGCGCCGTCAGCACCGCTGCCGCCAGGTCCTCTTGCTCCAGCTCGGCCGCCAGGCGCTGACGCTTGGCAGCGGCGCTTTCGCCGGCGAAGCGCTCCTCGTGGGGCACCATGGGTTCGGCCGGCGGCCCTGGCCGGTCGGGCCAAATGGCATCTAGGGGATTGTCGGCTGTTGCCACCAGTTCGCCGCCGGCCTCGGCGCAAGATTTGACTAAGCCTTCGACGGCGCGCTCGCTGTGCAGCCAGGGGTCATAGCCCAGCCGGCCGGCCGCCAGGTGCTGCCCGATCCATTCGCCCGGCGGCGCGTCGATCAAGTGGCGGAGCTGATAAAGCCGGGCGTCCGTCTGCTGGCGCAGTTGCAGCGTATAACGGCCGTCGACAAAAACCGCGGCCTGCTCCGCCAGCACCACCGCCAGGCCGGCCGAGCCGCTGAAACCGGTGAGCCATTCCAGCCGCCGGGCATGGGGCGGAATGTATTCTCCCCCGTGTTCATCGGCCCGGGGCACCAAAAAACCCTGCAAACCCCGTCCGGCCAATTCCGCGCGCAAGGCCCGCAAGCGCTCCTCGGAGACCCCCTCGGGGGGCTTCTTGTTCTGCTTTCTCATCGCCGAATTATGCGCCGGTGCCGGCCCGGGCCGCAATCGGAAGCCTTGATTGGGTCCCGCACGGATCTCCTTCAGGCATGCGGAATCGGCATTGCTGCGGTGCAAAATCATCACCCCAAAACCCCCTCCAAAAGCTTGAAAAGGCCATTGTGCAGCGCAATATCCAGAGAACAACCAGAGGGCTGCGGGCGCTCCCCCGAATGCAAGGAACGAGAACATGACCACTTCCACCTATTACGGCCACACGCCCGGCCACCACGGCGGCCTGATTGCCACCGTCGTCGAGCACATTGGTGGCACCCTGAGGACGCTCAAAACTGTCGTCCGCAACCGCTACCACCGCCATCTCGCCTATCAGGAACTGATGGTACTCGACGATCGCATGCTGCGGGACATCGGCCTCAATCGTGCCGACATCGGGGCGGTGGTCCGGGGCGACTGGTACGATCCGCGCAAGTAGCGCGGGTCGCTTTTTGTCGCTCACGGCGGCGGACCTGCGGTCCGCAGCCTGCGCGGGCGCGCCGCAGTAGCGGCGGGTCGCGTTGCTCCCGTTGGCTTTTGTCGCTCACGGCGGCTCCGCTACGCTCCGCTGCCTCCGCGGGGGCACCGCAGTAGCGGCGGGTCCCGGTCGCTCCCGTTGCACAAAAGGACCAAGCAGAAAAAGGAACAAACGGCGGCCGCGCTAAGCCGCCCCCGGCACGGGGGCGGAGGCCAAGCGCGCGGAGCGCGCGCCCGGTGAGGGTCTAACAAAACTCGTTGGTACAAGTACCAACGTGCTCCAGCCCTCCAGCCGGTAGCGCCGCCGCAGGCTGAGCCCGGCCCGCAGGTAGGCGGCGATGACGCCGCCTTCCTGGCGCTGCAACAAACCCGACAGCACCACACTCGCCCGCCGCCCCAGGTGGGCCGCCAGATCGGCGGCCAGAGCTTTTAGCGGCTGGGCCAGGATGTTGGCCACGATCAGGTCATAAGGGGCACCACGCCGCACCTCGGCGTGGCCGAAGCCGTCGGCATTGAGGCATCTCACCAAGCCGCCAACCCCGTTCAGATCGGCGTTGTCGCGGGCGATGGCCACGGCGCCGGCGTCAATGTCGACGGCCAGCACCGGCCGGGCCCAGGTGCGGGCCATGGCCAGGGCCAAGATGCCGCTGCCACAGCCCAGGTCCAGGGGCCGGGAAAAGTGCTGGCCGCCGGCCAGGCCGTCGAGGGCCAGCAGGCAACCCAGCGTACTGGCATGACCGCCGGTGCCGAAGGCCGGGCCCAGGTCGATCACCAAATCGGTGACGGCGTCATCGCTGGCCACGGTGTGGTGGCTGCCGCGGATGCGAAAGCGCCCGGCCCGCACCGGCTGGTGGCTGGCCAGGGCGCGCTTGACCCAGTCCTCGGCCGCCAGGAGGGAGAGGCTGAATTCGAACCTCCGGCCCGGCAGCGCCGCCAGCGCCGCCGCCAGCCGGCGGCGTTGCGGCCGTTGCTCGGACAGGGCGCTGACCTGCCACCGCCCGGGCTCGACTTCGAAGCTCGAGATCGAAACGCCGGCACCGGGCCAGGCGCCCTCGATTTCAGCCGCTTCCAGGGCACTCGCCAGCGCCGCCTCGACGGCCTCGACGGCCGCCGCGGCAACCGTCACATCGACCTGCCAGAGCCCGCCCCCGCTATCGCTGGGCGCCATCAGGCCGGACTGACGAAGCTGTCGACGACCTTCTTGGTGCCGGCCTTGTCGAAGTCCACCTGCAACCGGTTGCCTTCGACCGCCATGACCCGGCCGTAGCCGAATTTCTGGTGGAAGACGCGGTCACCGGTGTTGAAGGCGGCCGTGGCCTGGCGCACGGGCAGCCGTTCGGCCCGGCCCTCGACGATCAGGCCGCCCGAGGTGGCGGCGGGATCGTATGGCCTCGGCCCGCCACCCGTGGTGGCGAAGAAGCTGGTCTCCTCGGCCTCGGCACGGCCGGCGTGGAAACCGGTATCGGAGCGCAGCTCGAGGTGCTCGGGCGGCAGCTCGTCGATGAAGCGCGAGGGCAGGCAGGAGCGCCACTGGTTGTAGACGCGGCGGTTGGCGGCGAAGCTCAGCTGCACCCAGCGTCGCGCCCGGGTCAGACCGACGTGGGCCAGGCGGCGTTCTTCCTCCAAGGCCTTCGTGCCGCCTTCATCGAGGGCGCGTTGGTGGGGCAGCAGTTCCTCCTCCCAGCCGGGCAGGAAGACGCAGTCGAATTCCAGGCCCTTGGCGGCGTGCAGCGTCATGATGTTGACCTTGTCGTTGTCGCTGGCCTCTGTGTTTTCCATCACCAGGCTGACGTGTTCGAGAAAGCTCTCCAGGCTCTCGAACTCCTCCAGGGCGTGGATCAGCTCCTTGAGGTTCTCCAAGCGCCCCGGTGCGTCGGGCGCCTTGTCGTGCTGCCACATGGCGGTGTAGCCCGATTCGTCGAGCACCAGTTCGGCCACCTCGACATGGCTGAGCTCACCCAGGCGGCGGCGCCAGCGCTCCAGCGATTCCAGGAATCCGGCCAGCGAGCGCCGCGCCTGGGGCCGCAATTCATCCGTCGTCACGACCTCGCGGGCGGCCTGGTCGAGCGACACGCCACGAGCCCGGGCCAGACCGTGCAGCGCCCGCATGGTGGCGTCGCCGAGGCCGCGTTTGGGGTTATTGACGATGCGCTCGAAGGCGAGATCGTCGTGGGGCTGCACGACCAGGCGGAAATAGGCGTTGGCGTCGCGGATCTCGCGGCGCTCATAGAACCTGAGGCCGCCGATCACCCGGTAGGGCAGGCCCAGCGTCAGGAATCGGTCCTCGAACTCGCGCATCTGAAAGGCCGCCCGCACCAGGATGGCGATGCCGTCAAGGCTCTGGTGCTCGCGCTGCCGGGCCTCGATCTCTTCGCCCACCACGCGGGCTTCGTCCTCGCCGTCCCAGACGCTGCGTACCACCACACGGTCGCCCTCGCTGGCCTCGGTCCACAGCGTCTTGCCCAGGCGTCCCGCGTTGTGGGCGATGAGGCCGGCGGCGACGGCCAGAATGTGCGGCGTCGAGCGGTAGTTCTGCTCCAGGCGGATGACCTGGGCGCCGGGAAAGTCGCGCTCGAAGCGCAGGATGTTGCCGACCTCGGCACCGCGCCAGCCGTAGATCGACTGATCGTCGTCGCCGACGCAGCAAATATTGCGGTGCTTCTGCGCCAACAGGCGCAGCCACAGGTACTGGGCCACGTTGGCGTCCTGGTATTCGTCGACCAGCAGGTAGCGGAAGCGTTCCTGGTATTGGGTCAACACCTCGGGGTGGCGGGTGAAAATCGTCAGGCAGTGCAGCAAAAGATCGCCGAAATCGGCAGCATTCAGGGTCGTCAGGCGCTGCTGGTAGGCAGTGTAAAGGGCCGGCGCCTTGCCATAGGCGAAGTCGCCGCCGTCGTCGGCAGCCAGCTTTTCCGGGCTCAGGCCGCGGTCCTTCCAGCGCCCGATGATGATGGCCAAGACCCGTGCCGGCCACTGCTTTTCGTCGACATCGGCGGCACTGATGACCTGTTTCATGAGCCGCACCTGGTCGTCGGTATCGAGGATGGTGAAGTTGGACTGAAGCCCCACCAGTTCGGCGTGGCGGCGCAGTATGCGCGCCGCCATGGCGTGGAAGGTGCCGAGCCAAAGGCTTTCCACCGGCCGTCTCAGCAGGCCCTCGATGCGGCCCTTCATCTCGATCGCCGCCTTGTTGGTGAAGGTCACCGCCAGCACCTCGCCGGGCCGGGCCAGGCCACAAAACAGGATATGGGCGAGCCGCGTGGTCAGGGCCCGAGTCTTGCCCGTACCGGCCCCGGCCAGCACCAGCACCGGCCCCTCGGTGGCCTCGACGGCTTGGCGTTGCGGCTCGTTGAGGGCCGCGATGTAGGGCGGCGGGGCGGCGGCAGCCGGCGCCGCCGGTTCCGGCTCGGGCTCATATTCGGCAAGGTCGAAGGGATCAGTCATGACTAACGACATATAGCACGGACGGGCGCCGGCTGATCGCCGACTAAACGTTGTCGTGCTCCTCGTCGTGGGCTTTCAGAAGCGCGCGGTTGTATTCGCGCAGCACGGTGCGGTGGTGCAGGATGCCGATGACGTGGCGGTCGGCGATGTTGTCGACCACGGCCAGGTGATCGTCGCCACTGGCTTCCATCAGGGCCAGCGCTCGTTCCAGATTATCGCTGGCCTCGACATAGGCGGGGTTGGCGCGGGCCGCGTCACGGGCGTTGATGAGGTCGTCGAGGCCGGCCTCGAAGGCCACGTCTTTTACGTCGGCGAAGGACAGCGTGCCCGAGAGGCGGCCCTCGTCGTCGATGACGAAGAAGCCGGTCTCGGGCGAGTTCTGGAAGTGCCGGCGGATCGAGGTCATGGTGGCGCTTTCGGAGATGGTCACGAATTCCGCGCTCATCAGGTCGCGAGCCCGGGCCGAGCGCAGGAGCTGGCGGGCGCGGCCGCCCTTGATGCTCAAGCCGCGGCGTTCCAGGAGCCAGATGAAGAAGGACTTGCCCAGCACCTCGTGGACCACGACGCTGGCCACCGAGACGGAGATCATGGTGGCCACGGTGACGCCATAGTCGCCTGTGAGTTCGAAGACGATGAGAATGGTCGAAATGGGCGCCCCCAGCACCGGCCCCGCCACTGCCCCCATGCCGACCATGGCGTAGAGCCCGGGGCTGCTGGCCAAATCGGGCCGCACGGCCGCCGCCACCAGGCCGAAGGCGGCACCGGTCATGGCGCCGATAAAGAGCGACGGGCTGAAGACACCGCCGCCGAAGCCCGAGCCCAGCGTGATCGCCGTGGCCGTGGTCTTGGCCACCACCAGGGCGATCAACAGCCAGAGCGGAAAGGCCGCCTTCAGGGCCCCGTCCGTGGCCTCGTAGCCGACGCCCAGGACCTGGGGAAAAAAGATCGCGATGGCGCCCACCAGCAGGCCGCCGACGGCCGGGCGCAGCCAGATCGGTGTTTGGGAACGTTCGGCCACGTCCGTGGCCACCATGATGCTCCACATGAAAATGAGCGCCACCGTGGCGCAGACCAGACCGAGCAAGAGGAAGGCGGGGAACTCGAGGAACGAGGCGATGCTATATTCCGGCACGATGAAGGCGGGAAAATCGCCAAGGTGCAGCCTGGACACGATGGTGCCGACGACCGAGGCGATGACGATGGGCGAAAAGGCGTGCAGCGCGTAGTGCCCGATGACCACCTCGAGGGCGAAGAAGACGCCGGCGATGGGGGCGTTGAAGGACGCCGCCACGGCCGCGGCCACGCCGCAGCCCAGCAGCGTCAGCGCCAAGGAGGGGCTGAGGTGGGTGCGCCGCGCGATGGCCGAGGCCAGCACGGCACCGAAATGCACCATCGGCCCCTCGCGCCCGGCACTGGCGCCGACGCCCAGCGAGGCCGCCGACACGGCTACCGCCGCCAGTCCCTGGTTGAGTGACATGCGGCCGCCCGAAAGCGCCCCGGCCTCGATCACCTGGGCCACGCCCTGGGCCTGACGGCCGGGCATGACGTAGCGCAGGAATAGGCCGATCAAAAGCCCCCCCACGGTCGGCGCCAGCAACAGGTGCCACCAGTCGAGCTGGCTGGCCAGCGTGTGTACGCGCTCCGACGAAAAACCATAGAACAGGTACTGCACACCCTGCAGCGCCAGGCGAAAGCCGATGGCGGCATAGGCCGCGGCGGCACCGGCCAGGATGGCAAGCAGCGACAGCACGACCTGGTCGTTGCGCCAGAAGCGGAACCAGCGGACCAAAAAGCGCCGCCTCAAGGCGCGACCGCTAATCTTCATGACTATCCCCGGGGGCAACTTCACCGGTGATGCCGACGGGCGGTGGCGTGCCGCGGACCTGGGCATAGAGCCGGCCGTAGAGCTCCTGGAAGTTCCGCAGCTCGATGCCGGCGACCTCGGCGTTATCGCGCCAGGTGCGCTCGGTCTCGCGGGCCACGGCGGCGGCGATCATCTGGCCGGCACCGTAACAGGTGAAGCTGCGGCATTCGCTGTAGCCCTCGGCCTCGAGGCGCGACCACATGGTGCAGCGGAAATCGTCGTCGAGGTTGCGACAGGGCGCACCGGCCGACTTCTTGTAGTGCGGCCAGTCGAAAGCCGGGGCGTCGCAGCACAGCCCATGGCAGTTGGCGCAGTCGGGTTCCTGGATGCCGTTCTGGTTTGGGCTCAGTTGCATTGCCCGTTCGAGCCCTCGGCGCAGGTCGTCTTGCCGTCTATCCAGGTGGCTCCCGAGAGATCGGCGTTGAGCAAATCGGCCCCGGTCATGTGGGCGCCCGTGAGGTCGGCGCCGCGCAGCTTGGCGCGAAAGAGGCGCGCCCGGCGCAGGTCGGCGCCCTGAAAACTGGCGCCCGTCAGATCGGCCTTGGTGAAATCGGTCTCGGTCAGGCGGGCGTTGTCGAAGCGTGCCCGGGCGACGTTGGCGCTGACGAACTTGGCCCGGTGGGCGTTGGCGCCCGAGAAATTGGCGCCCGAAAGATCGGCCCGGACAAAACGGGTCTCGCGCAGCATGGCACCCGAGAGGTCGACGCCGGGCAGCCGCCGTTCGTCGGCATAGCAGCGCCGCCAGTCGACGCTCGGCCGCGCCGGATCGGTGCAGGCGGCTAGCGCGGCGCCGGCCTGCAAGCAAGCCAGCGCCAGCAGCTGCATGACAAAGAGATTTATTTTCCTAATCCGCACAGTGCTTTCCCAACGATCCACGACTGCCCCAAGGCTAGGACGAATCGGGCCGCCGGCAAAGGGCCGTCGTCACGCCTTGCGCACGATGCCGATGCGGGCACAAGCCTGTTCGGGCCGGTCCAGTTCAGCGTGGGCGATCTTGATCTCGTCGAGCTTGGCCAGGGTGGCCGCCGGCAGGGGTGCCGAGCGCCGCGCCCCCAGGTCTACGTGCAGCGCCATCCATTCGCAACTGGCCGAGAGAAATCCCTCGTCGCGGTGATACATGCGGCAGAGGTAATGCATGCGCTTGGCATCGAAATCGAATAATTGCAACTCGAACCGCAGTGGCGCGCCTGCCGTCACCTCTTGGAAATAATTGACGTGGCATTCGACCTGAAAGATCGAGCAATTGGTCGCCTCGAGGTATTTCTCGCCAAGGCCCAAGAGATCGAACCAGGCATCGGTGGCGTGATCGAAGGCCAGCACGTAATAGGCCACGTTCATGTGGCCATTGTAGTCGATCCACTCCGGCAACACGGATTCTTCGTGGATCTGCAGCGGTGCGTCGATGGTCATGGCGGGTCACTAGAGCAAGGGCGCAGGCCATTTGCAAGACGCCCTGGCGCGGCCTAGTTTACTTGCCACACCCCCCTTTCGAGAGAACCCCGCCATGAACGACGCCGCCCGCAACGACACCACCATCGACGAGCTCCGGGCGCTTTTAGGCGACCGCCTCAGCACCTCGGCCGCCGTGCGCGAGCACCACGGCCAGGACCTCTCTTATCACGAGGCCCATGCCCCGGATGCCGTGGCCTTTCCCGTGAAGGCGGACGAAGTCGAGGCCATCGTCGGCATCTGCGCCAAGTACCAGACGCCGATCGTGCCCTTTGGCGCCGGTACCTCGCTGGAGGGGCACGTGGCGGCCCTGAAGGGCGGCGTCTCGATCGACTTCGCCGAGATGAACGCCATCATCGAGGTCAACGCCGACGACATGGACGTGCGCGTCGAGCCCGGCGTGTTGCGCAAGCAGCTCAACGAACACCTGCGCGACACCGGGCTTTTCTTTCCCATCGACCCCGGCGCCGACGCCTCGATCGGCGGCATGGCGGCGACCCGGGCCTCGGGCACCAATGCCGTGCGCTACGGCACCATGCGCGAGAACGTGCTGGCGCTGGAGGTGGTGCTGCCCGACGGGCGGCGCATCCGCACCAGCCGCCGCGCCCGCAAGTCGGCGGCGGGCTACGACCTGACCCGGCTTTATGTGGGCTCGGAAGGGACGCTGGGCGTTTTCACCGAGATCACGCTCAAGCTCTATGGCATCCCCGAGGCCATCACCGCGGCGGTTTGTTCCTTCCCCGACGTGGCCAGCGCCGTGCAGGCCGTCATCAAGACCATCCAGTACGGTATTCCGGTGGCCCGCATCGAGTTGCTCGACGAGGTTCAGATCAAGGCCTCGAACGCCTATTCCAAGCTCGACCTGACGGTGGCGCCGACGCTGTTTCTGGAATTCCACGGCAGCGAAGCGGGCGCCGCCGAACAGGCCGAGAACGTCCAGGCCATCGCCGCCGAACACGGCGGCGGCGACTTCCAGTGGACGGCCCAGGCCGAGGACCGCTCGCGGCTCTGGCAGGCCCGCCATGACGCCGCCTACGCCAGCATGGCCTACCGGCCAGGCTGCAAGGTCTGGGCCACCGACGTCTGCGTGCCCATCTCGCGCCTGGCCGAGTGCATCGCCGAGACCCAGGCCGACGTCGCCCAAGCCTCCATGCCGGTGCCCCTGGTGGGCCACGTCGGCGACGGCAATTTCCACCTCGCCTTCCTGCTCGATCCCGACCAGCCGGCCGAGTGGGAGGAAGCCAAAGCCATCAACGGCCGCCTGATCGAGCGGGCGCTCGAGATGGAAGGCACCTGCAGCGGCGAGCACGGCGTGGGCTCGGGCAAGATCGACTACCTCGAGGCCGAGCACGGCGAGGCGCTCGAGGTCATGCGGGCGCTGAAGCGGACGCTGGACCCCGACAACCTGATGAACCCGGGAAAGATGGTGCGGGTCTGAAGCGGCGCCGGACGCTTGGCGCCGGGCCCATGACGCAGCGCCGGCCAGCTGCCGGACGCCGGGCCACCCTCGGCAGCTGCAGCCTGGCGCACTTTCTGCACGACGGCTTTTCCGACGTCATCTATTTGCTGCTGCCGCTGTGGCAGGCCGAGTTCGCCTTGTCACTGACTCAAGTAGGCCTGCTGAAATCGTTCTTTGCCGGGGCCCAGGCCGCAACCCAGGTGCCGGTCGGGCTGCTGGCCGAACGCCTGGGCGAACGCCCGCTGTTGGTGCTGGGAACAGTCGTGGCGGCGTCCGGCTTCCTGGCCTTCGGGCTGGCCGGCGGCATGGTGACGTTGGCGCTCTTGCTAATGCTGGCCGGCGCCGGTTCGGGCTGCCAGCATCCGCTGTCGTCGGCCCTGGTTTCCAAGGCCTACGAGGACGGCCCCAGGCGGGCGGCGCTGGGCATCTATAATTTCAGCGGCGACCTGGGCAAGGCGGCGCTGCCGCCGCTGCTGGCGCTGATCGTCATCGCCTGGCACTGGCGCTGGGGCACCTTGGCCTTCGGTATGATCGGCCTGGCCTTCGCCGCCGGCCTGCTGGTGCTGCTCACCTGGCTGGCCGTGGGGGCGAGGGCTGGAGCGGAGCGGCCGGCGGAACGGCAAGGCGGCACGGCCATCTCCGGTTGGGGGATCACCGATCGCCGGGGTTTCGCCACGCTTTCCCTCATCGGCATCATCGACGGCGCCTCGCGCACCGCGTTCCTGACCTTTTTCCCCTTCCTGCTGCTGGCCAAAGGGGCCGGCGTCGATACCCTGGGGCTGGCGCTGGCGCTGGTCTTCGGCGGCGGCGCGGCGGGGAAATTTCTTTGCGGCGTGCTGGCCGAACGGCTCGGCATCATCCGCACCATTTGGCTCACGGAAGTTCTCACGGCGGGCTCCATTCTGGTTCTCATCCCAGCTCCGCTAGGGTTTTCGCTGGCCCTTCTACCCCTGGTCGGCCTCGCTCTCAACGGCACCTCATCCGTGCTCTATGCCACCATCGCCGATTTCGTGGTGCCGCAAAGGCGGTCGCGCGGGTTTGGCCTCTTTTACACCTTGGGCATCGGCGCCGGCGCCGTCTCCCCGGCCTTGTTCGGCTTGCTTAGCGACCAAGCAGGGGTGGCCGTGACCCTGGCGGCAGTGGCGCTCTGGGTCCTGCTGATCGTGCCGCTCGGCTATCTTTTGCGCCCCTCCCTGGCGGCTCCCGAGGGGGCAGGAAAATGAGTCGAAGGGTCGCGGGAAACTGCTACACTCGGCAGTCATAAATCAATAATCGGATACCAACCGGCGGCGTTGCCGGATTGGGAGGACAGGTGCCGAGACTACTCGAAATCGAGGATCTGAAGACCCAGTTCTTCACCTCCGCCGGCACCGTGCGGGCGGTCGACGGCATCAGCTATGGTGTCGATGCCGGCGAGACGGTGGCGCTGGTCGGCGAATCCGGTTGCGGCAAGTCGGTCAGCGCCCTTTCCATCCTCAGGCTGATTCCCGATCCGCCCGGCCGCGTGGTGAGCGGCACCATCCGCCTCCTCGGCACCGACCTTTTGGGCTTGAGCGACGAGGAAATCCGCAAGATACGGGGCCAGCGCATCGCCATGGTGTTCCAGGAGCCCATGACGTCGCTCAATCCGGTGCTGTCGATCGGCCTGCAGCTCACCGAGACGCTGCAACAGCATCTCGCCATGACGCCCGAGGCGGCGCGCGATCGCGCCCGCGAACTCCTGGGCATGGTCGGTATTTCCGATACCGAACGGCGTCTCAAGCAGTATCCCCACCATTTCAGCGGCGGCATGCGCCAGCGCGTGATGATCGCGCTGGCGCTTTGCTGCGAGCCCGAACTGATCATCGCCGACGAGCCCACGACAGCGCTCGACGTCACCATCCAGGCGCAAATCCTCGAGCTGATGAAGGACCTGACCCGGCGCCTGGGCGTGGCCTTGGTCATCATCACGCACAACCTGGGCGTCGTGGCGCGCTATGCCGACCGGGTCAACGTCATGTACGCCGGCAAGATCATCGAGCGGGGCAGCGCCCACGATATCTACGCCCAGCCCCGCCATCCCTATACCGTGGGCCTGCTGGGTTCGGTGCCCCGGCTCGACCAGCCGCGGCGCAAGAAGCTCGAATCCATCGAGGGCCAGCCGCCCGACCTGGCCCGGCTCGACGACGGCTGCGCCTTCCGGCCGCGTTGCCGCCAGGCCCATGAGCGCTGCGCCGAAGCGATACCGGACCTCGAAACCGTGGGCGAGGGCCATCTCGCCGCCTGCTGGCGCTTGGCCGAGCTGGCGCCGCCGGCCCAGGCGGCCTCATGAACGCGCCGCTGGCCACGCCGGAAGCTGGGCCACCCGAAGCGGCGGGCCAGGCCCTGGTCGAGGTCAGGGAGTTGCGCAAGTATTTCGCGGTCAGCGAGGGCCTGCTGATGTCCCGCAGCGTGGCCCAAGTCAAGGCCATCGACGGCATCAGCTTCCATATTCAGAAGGGCGAGACGTTGGGGCTGGTGGGCGAATCGGGCTGCGGCAAGACCACCACGGGGCGCTGCATCCTGCAGCTCGACCGGCCCAGCGCCGGCCACATCGTGTTCGACGGCGTCGACTTGACCAGCCTCGATCAGCGGGCCTTGAGCCCCTATCGGCAGAAGATTCAGGTGATCTTCCAGGACCCCTATTCGTCGCTCAATCCGCGCATGAAAATCGGCCAGATCATCGCCGAGCCGATGAAGGTGCACGGCATCGAACCAAGCCGCGAGGGACGGCGGAAAAGGGTCAGGGAACTGTTGGAGACCTGCGGTTTGCCGGCCCGCATGGCGGATCGCTATCCCCATGAGATGAGCGGCGGCCAGCGCCAGCGCGTGGGCATCGCCCGGGCGCTTTCGCTGAGGCCCCAATTCATCATCTGCGACGAGGCGGTGTCGGCGCTGGATGTCTCGATCCAGGCCCAGGTCATCAACCTCCTCGAGGACCTGCGCGACGAGTTCGATCTCACCTATCTCTTCATCTCGCATGACCTCAGCGTGGTGCGTCACCTCAGCCAACGGGTGGCGGTGATGTATCTCGGCAAGATCGTCGAGATGGCCGACTGCGACGCGCTCTACGACAACCCGCGCCACCCCTACACGCGAGCCCTCCTGGAGGCGGTTCCGGTGCCGGACCCGATGGTTGAAGGGACGCGGGCGCACGAGGTGATGGCAGGCGAAGTGCCCAGCCCCATCAACCCGCCGTCGGGCTGCGTCTTTCACCCACGCTGCCCGTTGGCCGTCGAGAGCTGCCGTACGCAGGTTCCAGAGTTCCGCGAAAGCGAGGCCGGCCACTGGCTGGCCTGCACCGAGGTTTGAGGGCGCACGGCGGTGACGCAGGGCGCCCATAGGAGCGTAGTTGGTAAAAGAACAACAGAAAACCTAGCATCAGGGGAAGGAGAAACGATATGCGAATCCGATTTGTGAAACACGCTATTCCGCTGGCCGCCGGCCTGGCCTTGGCGCTCGGCGCCATGGCTCCGATGGCGCCGCTGGCCCAGGCCGCCAAGAAGGGTGGAATCCTCAAGTACGTGGTGCCGGCGGAGCCGCCGAGCTTCGACGGACACCGCGAAACCACCTTCGCGCTGATCCATCCCATCGCGCCCTTCTACAGCGTGCTGATCCGGGTCAATCCCGACAACCCAAGCTCGCCCACGGATTTCGTCTGCGATCTCTGCACCGAAATGCCCAAGCCCAGCGCCGACAACAGCTATGTCTTCAAGCTTCGCAAGGGCGTCAAGTTCAGCGACGGCTCGTCGCTGACGGCCCACGACGTGGTGGCCACCTTCAAGAAGATCATCTTCCCGGCGGCCGGCGTGGCCAGCGCCCGCAAGGCCTTCTACGTCATGGTCGACAGCGTCACCGCAACCGACGACCACACCGTGAAGTTCAAGCTCAAATACCCCTCCGGCGCCTTCATCCCGGCCTTGGCCAATCCCTACAACTTCATCTACGCCAAGAAGATTCTCGACAAGGACATGCACTGGTATGAGAAGAACGTCATGGGCTCGGGTCCCTTCCGCCTCAAGGAACGCCAGGCCGGCGCCCTGATCAGCGGCACCCGCAACCCCGACTACTACCACTCCGGCAAGCCCTACCTCGACGGTTTCGAGGCCATCTTCGCCAAGAAGCAATCGCTTCGCGTGCAGGCCGTGCGCGGCGACCGGGCGGCCATCGAGTTCCGCGGCTTCCCGCCGAAAAGCCGGGACGATCTGGCCAAGGCGCTGGGCAAGGACATCACGGTCCAGGAGAGCAACTGGAACTGCGTCCTCATCGCCACACCGAACCATAAGAAAAAGCCCTTCGACAATCCCAACGTGCGCCGCGCGCTCAGCCTGGCCATCGACCGTTGGGGCGGCTCCAAGTACCTCTCGCGCATCGCCATCGTCAAAGCGGTGGGCGGCGTTGCCTTCCCGGGCCATCCCCTGGCGGCGACGAAGTCCGAACTCGAGCAGATCGCCGGCTACTGGCCCGACATCAACAAATCTCGGGCCGAGGCCAAGCGCCTGCTCAAGGAAGCCGGAGCTTCCAACCTCAAGTTCACCCTCAATAACCGCGGCGTCGATCAGCCCTACAAGATCGTCGGCACCTGGCTGATCGATCAGTGGAAGCAGGTCGGGCTCACCGTCGACCAGCGGGTACAGCCCACCGGTCCCTTCTACGCTTCGCTCCGCAAGAAGAAGGATTTCGACGTTTCCATCGACTTCAACTGCCAGGCCGTGGTCAATCCGCTGCTCGACGTGGCCAAATACATATCCGACGACGTCTCGGGCAACAACTACGGCAACTACCAAGACCGCGAGATGGACAAGATGTTCAACGCCATGAACCAGGCGGCAAGCGTCAGCGAACAACGCTCCATCATGCGCAAGTTCGAAAAGCGTGCGCTCGACGAGCAGGCCAACGCCTTCATCACGCTGTGGTGGTACCGCATCATTCCTCACAGGTCCTACGTCAAGGGCTGGAAGATCAGCCCCAGCCATTACCTGAACCAGGACCTTTCAGGGGTTTGGCTGGAGCAATAGCCCGAGCCCAGGTTTGTTGAGACCAAAGGCTCCCCGCCCGTAAGACAGGCGGGCGGGGAGTGATGGAGCCATGTACCAGTACATCGTCAAGCGCATCCTGTTGATGATCCCGACGCTGCTTGGCGCCGCCGTGCTGGTGTTCTTTCTGCTGCGCCTGATTCCGGGCGACATCTGCGAGCTTAGGATGGCCGGGACGGGGGGGTATTTCGACAAGGAGGCGCTTGATATCTGCCGCGCCGAGATCGGCATCGACCAGCCGCTCTTCATGCAGTTCATCGATTTCATCTGGGGTTTCATCCAATTCGACCTGGGCACCTCGATGTGGACCAACCGGCCCATCGGCGAGGAGATAGCGCTGCGCTTCGAGCTCTCCCTCCAGGTCGCCATCATGGCCACCCTCACGGCCACCTTGATCGCCATTCCGCTGGGCACCGTGTCGGCCATCAAGCAGAACACCTGGATCGACTATGCCGTCCGCATCTTCAGCATCGCCGGTATCGCCATGCCGTCCTTTTGGCTCGGCATCCTCATCATCCTGGGCTTGCTGGTCTCGACCCAGGCCTTTTGGGGCACACCCTGGATGCCGCCCATCCAATACGTGCCGCTGTGGGTGGATCCCTGGCAAAACCTCAGCATGCTGATCTGGCCCACCGTGGCCACGGGCTATCGTTATTCCGCCGTGGCCACCCGCATGACCCGTTCGGCGCTGCTCGAGGTTCTGCGCGAGGACTACGTCCGCACCGCCCGGGCCAAGGGCCTCAGGGAAAAGCTCATCATCAACCGCCACGCGCTTCGCAATGCGCTGCTGCCGGTGGTGACGGTAATCGGCATCGAGTTCGCCTTCCTGATGGGCGGGCTGGTGGTGACGGAACAGGTCTTCAATCTGAATGGCCTGGGCAAGCTGTTCGTCGAGGCGGTCACCAACCACGACTACACCCTGACCCAGGCGCTGGTCATGGTCGTGGTGACGGTCTTCGTGGTGACCAACTTCGTGGTCGATATTCTCTATGCCTGGTTGGATCCCCGGATTCGCTACACTTAAGTCAAGGACAGCCTGCCGTGACCTCCGAAATCCAAGTCGAAGCAGAAATCGAGGATTACGCCGAGAAGTCGCCGTTGGCGACGGTCGTGCTCGAGATGATGCGCCGCCAGCCTCTCGGTGCCGCCGGAGCCTTGATCGTCATCGTCATGATCCTGATGGGGGTCTTTGCCGACGTCTTGACGTCCTACGACCCGACCGCCAACTCCTTCGCCGAAATGCACCTGGCGCCGAGTGCCGAGCATTGGCTGGGCACCGACCAATTCGGCCGGGACCTGTTGTCGCGCATCATCCATGGCGCCCGCACGGCGCTGTTCGTGGGTTTCGTCTCGGCCTTCATCGGCGCCACTCTGGGCCTCGTGCTGGGCGTCGGCAGCGCCTATTTCGGCGGCCGCATCGACCTCGTCTTCCAGCGCGTGATGGACGTCTTCATGGCCTTCCCGCTGATCATCATGGCGCTTGCCGTGGTTTCGATCTTCGGCACCGGAACCCAGAACGTGATCATCGCCATCACCATTCCCTTCATCCCGCGCTGCGCCCGCGTGGTGCGCTCATCCGCCCTGGCGATCCGCGAAATTCCCTACATCGACGCGGCCCGGGCCTGTGGCTTCAGCCATAGCCGCATCATCTTGCGCCACATGGTGCCTAACGTCATGGCCTCGTTCCTGATCATGATCACGGCCTTCGTCGGCCAGGCCATCCTGCTCGAGGCCTCGCTCTCCTACCTCGGCCTGGGGGTCCAGGAACCGACCCCGGCCTGGGGCCTGATGCTGCAAGGCGGCGCCGAGGAATACGCCGAAAGCGCGCCCTGGATCGCCATCTTTCCCGGCCTCGCCATCAGCCTGGCGGTGTTCGGCTTCAACCTCTTCGGCGATGCCGTGCGGGATACTTTGGATCCCCGCCTGCGCTCGGAATAGCAGGCGCGGCCTGGCGTCCCGCCTGGGCCAACAGCTCCCGGCCGAGCGGCGTCACCACGACGAAGGTCGCCCCACCATTGCGGCGCTCGCGGCCGACCAGGCCCTGATCCAAGGCATCCTCCCAGATGGTCAGGTTCGGGCATGACGTGCGCCAAGCCGCCATGACCTCGTCATAGGGGCGCGGCCGGCCCGCCAGCCATTCCACCAGATCCAAAAGCAAAGCCTGTGTATCAGCGGCCATCGCCGGCTCCTTGCGCCTGTGGCCTGCCATCATAGCAGGCTGCTGAAACACTCGATGGTGATGGTTTCAAGTGCCTTTTGGACAGCGTCGCGGATTGGTCGCCGCCCCTCTCTCTTTCTGCCTACGATAGCGACCGGCTCCCTCCCTAACTAAAGTAGGGACAGGGACCCTTTTTTCCGCCGCGCCTGGTCGAAGCCAGAGCCGCAGCCAGTCACGCCTTTGCACCGAAAAAGTAGGGACAGGGACCACTTTTTGGGGTGAGGTGGGGGGCGGCGCCGGCCAAAGTTTACCGGGGCAACCTTGGTATGCTCTACGATCGACAAGTGCCGCCGCACCCACCATTTTTCCCGGAGATGACATGACGTTCTCCACCATCGATGCCGAAAATCTTGCCCAGGCCCTGACCGACGGCGGCGAAATCGCCTTTCTCGACGTGCGCGAGGAGGGCGAGCACGGCCAAAGCCATCCCATCCTGGCCGTCAACCTGCCGCTGGGCCGGCTCGAGATCATGGTCCGCGACCTGCTGCCCGGGGCCGCCAGCCGCATCGTCATTGCCGACGACAACGGTGCCGCCGACGGCGAAGCAGACCGCGCCGCCGAACGGTTGGGCGCCATGGGCTACGGCAATGTGACTGTACTGGAAGACGGCTTCGCCGCCTGGGGCGCGGCCGGCCTCGAGCTTTACTCCGGCGTCAACGTACTCTCCAAGACCTTCGGCGAGTGGGTCGAGCTGGAATTCGCCACGCCCAGCCTGTCGGCCGACGAGGTCAAGGCCAAGCTGGACGCCGGCGCCGACCTGGTCATCCTCGACAGCCGGCCCTGGGGCGAATACCGCAACATGAACATTCCCTCGGGCATCAACGTGCCCGGCGGCGAGCTGGTCTTGCGTGTCGCTGATCTGGCGCCCGACCCCGAGACCCTGGTGGTGGTCAACTGCGCCGGCCGCACACGCTCGATCCTGGGCACCCAATCGCTGGTCAACGCCGGCCTGGTCAACCCCGTGGCGGCGCTGCGCAACGGCACCATGGGCTGGCAGCTGGCCGGGCACGAGCTCGAGTTTGCTGCCGGGCGCCGCTACGGCGAGGTATCGGGGCCGGCACTGGCTTGGTCGCGCGCGGCGGCGGCTCGCGTCGCCGAGCGCTTCGCCGTCGCCAGCGTCGACGCCGCCACCATTGAGGCCTGGCGGACCGACCGGGATCGAACCCTCTATCTGCTCGACGTGCGCTCACCCGAGGAATACCTGGCCGGGCACTTGGCCGGCTCGCGCCCGGCGCCCGGCGGCCAACTGGTGCAGGCCACCGATCACTACCTGGCGACGCGCAACGCCCGCGTCGTGCTGCTCGACGACGACGGCGTGCGGGCCCGCTTGACGGCAAGCTGGCTCAAGCAGTTGGGCTGGGCCGACAGCTTCGTGCTGCAAGACGGGCTGCCGGACGGGCTGGAAAGCGGGCCCCATGTGCCCGACGTGGCGCTGCCCGGCGGCGTCGAGCCGGTACTGATCTCGGCCGGCGAGCTGGCCGGCCGGATTGCTGAGAACGGCCTCACGGTAATCGACGTGGGCTCCAGCCAGGCCTACGCCAAGGGCCACGTGCCCGGCGCCTGGTGGCTATCCCGGGCCAGACTCGGCACCTCGTTCGAGCGCTTGCCGCCGACTGATACCTATGTCGTCAGCGCCGGCGAGCCCGCCCTGGCGGCTCTGGCGGCCCACGAGATCGCCGCCCTTGGCGGCGTCCCCGCGATGGTTCTCGAAGGCGGCAGCACGGCCTGGCACCAGGCCGGCCTGGCCCTCGAAGAGGGCGCCACCAGGCTGACCAGCGAACCCGTCGATGTCTATTACCGGCCCTACGAGCACGGTGCCGCCCCCGCCGACGCCATGCAGGGCTATCTCGACTGGGAGCTGGCCCTGCCCGGGAAGTTGGCCCGCGACAAAACGCTCAGCTTTCCCCGCGTTGCAGGCTGATCACGAATCTCCCCCTGCCTGCAAGCAATGTTTCCTAATCACCAGGAATTTCGATGCCCCCTTCGTCGAACACGCGATAGCTCTGCGATTTCGGTTTGGCTTGGTCTTCCTCGTTGACGTAGCGAATGGACGAGGTGCCCATCAGGGATCGCGGCAGCACCATGGCGCGGATGAAACGGCTGGCAATTTGCCCGTCGGCTTGCGCGAACACGGGCTCGGGGCCGGTCTCGAACCAGGGGCCGCCCGGGGCATAGGATGAGGAACGCCCTTCCGTATCGATACGGATCGTGCCCTCCCTGAGGCAGCGGGTACCGGGGCCACGATGGGTGTGCAAAAAGGCGCAACCGCCAGGGGGAAAGGCGACGCTGTCCAGGCGCAGCAGCAATTCGTCGGCGATCCGGTCGGGTTCGATGAAATGCGAGAGTTTCAGATGCCCACGGCCGGCCAGGGGTTCGGCCAGGCTTCCCGCCGAGACGATTTCCCAGCGCCACAATGTGGCGCCGCTGTCGGCGACCGCTAGCATCAGCTTGTCGGAGGTGACAATACCTTCGTCGGCCGGCAGCACGCTGCCATTGATCGTCACCTGCCCGGCGGCGACATAGATGGCCCGCGGAGACGCCGGCAATGCCACAGGATCGACGCCCGCGAACGGCGTGTCCTCGAACAGCCGCAGCTCGATCTCCATGGTTCCCCTTCCCGGCCCGCTCAGCCGAGCAAATTCTTGCCGCCGAAGCGCTCCAGCCAGGCCGGGATGACGGCCTTGTTGTAGACGTTGTCCGGAACCTCGCCGCGCAGCGCGCTAAGCAGCGACCGTGTCGCCCAGTCGAGGCCGGGCCCGAGGCCCGAGCCGTGGTTCATGGCCACGATGTGGGACCACAGCAGCACCTTGTCGCCCATGCCCCTGAGCGGCGACTGCAGCGGCAGGGGCTCGACCTCGAAGACGTCGAGGGCGGCACCGGCGATCTGGTCCTTCAGCAGCGCCGCGATCAGCGCCTCCTCGTCGATGGCCGGGCCGCGCGAGGTGTTGACCAGCAGCGCCGTGGGCTTCATCAGGACGAGCTCCCTGGTGCTGATCATGTGGCGCGTCTCTGGGCTCAGCGTGACGTGCAGCGAGACCACGTCGGATTGGGCCAGCAGGGTGTCGAGATCGACACGCTCGGCGTTGTGGTGGACGAACTTGGAATAATCGACGTAAGGGTCGCAGGCCAGCAGCCGCACCCGCCAGGGTGCCAATAAATCGGCCAGGCGGCTGCCGATGCGGCCCAGCCCAATGATGCCGATGGTGATGCCGGCGTAGCCGTCGTGCCGCGCCCCCAGGTAGGTGCCAGTCAGCGCGGCATCTCGCCAGCCGCCTTCCTTGACGTAGCGGTCGCGCTCGCGCGATTTCTTGAGGACGTCCAGAATCATCGCCATGGTGCTCTCGGCCACACCGCCCCAGTTGGCCTCGGTGGGGCAGTGGCTGACGATGATGCCGAGTTCGGTGGCCGCCTCGACGTCGACGTCGTCGATGCCGATCGAGCACTTCGAGACGATGCGCAGATCAGGCGGGATCTCGAGCACGCGGCGCGAAATGGGGTTGGGCCGGATGGTGGCGCCGAAAAAACCCGTGGCACCGGCGGCATTCTGGCAAAGCTCTTCTTCCGTGCCGCCCTCGGCCGAGATCCACGAGCCCTTGCCGATGACCAGCTCGCAGCCCGCCGCCTCGAGCCGGCCGTAATAGGAATCGGAATCCTCGACCGGCGCGAAGACGAAGATCTTGTGAGGCTTGGCAGCACTCATGATGGGCTTTCCCGTGGTTGGATGTGGGCCGCGAAATTGCGTTCGGGGTCGAGCTCGGGGACCGGCCGGCCCAGCGGCCGGGCCGCCGCGGCCGAGGCGCAAGGCTGGAATTCGCCCGAGCCGCGTTCGGCGCCGAGCTCGCCGTCTTCGACGATGACCTGGCCGCGGCGGATCACGGTCTCGGGCCAGCCCCTGACGCGGCGGCCCTCGTAGGGCGTGTAGCCGACGTTGTCGTGCAACATGGCGCTGCCTATTTCGACCTCGCGCTCGGGATCCCAGATGGCGATGTCGGCGTCGCTGCCCACGGCGATGGTGCCCTTTTTGGGATAAAGGCCATAAAGCCGGGCGGCGTTGGTGGCGGCCAGGGCCACGAAGCGGTTGAGGTCGATGCGGCCCTTGCCCACGCCTTCCGAGAACAAGAGCGGCAAGCGCACCTCGACGCCCGGCACGCCGTTGGCCACGTGCTTGAAGTCGGGGTCGGGACCGTGCGCCAGTTTGCCGCTTTCGTCGAAGCGATAGGGCGCGTGGTCGGAGGAAAAAACCTGGAAGGTGTCGTTGGCCAGGGCCTGCCACATGGCTTCCTGGGCGGCCGCGTCGCGGGGCGGCGGGCTGCAGCAGAACATGGCGCCCTCGGCGCCCGGCCGGTCGAGATCGGCGGCCGTGAGAAAGAGGTATTGCGGGCAGGTCTCGCCATAGATCTTGAGGCCGCGGTCCTGGGCCCGGCGGATCTCGGCCGCCGCCTCGGCCGTCGAGACGTGAACCACCAGCAGCGGCACGTCCAAGAGCTCGGCCAGCGCGATGACCCGGTGCGTGGCTTCCTTCTCGGCCAGGCGCGCATGCGCCACGGCGTGGTATTTGGGGGCCCTATAGCCGCCCTCCAGCAGGCGTTCGCCCAACCAGCGGATGACCTCGTGGTTCTCGGCGTGCACCATCACCAGGGCGCCTTCGCGCCTGGCCAGCGCCAGCACCTCAAGCATCTGGTAGTCGTCGAGCCGGAGCATGTCGTAGGTGGTGTAGACCTTGAACGAGGTATAGCCATCCGCAATCAGGGCCGGCAGTTCCTGGCCCAGCACTTGTTCCGTGGGGTCCGAGATGATCAGGTGGAAGGCATAATCGATCACCGCCTTCTCGGCCGCCCGGGCATGATAGTCCTTGACCACGTCGCGCAGGGACTGGCCGTGGTGCTGGGCGGCAAAGGGGATGATGGTGGTGTTGCCGCCAAAGGCCGCCGAAATGGTTCCGGAATGGAAATCGTCGGCGTTCATCAGGCCCATGCCGGAAAGCTGCTCGATGTGCAGGTGGCTGTCGATGCCGCCTGGCAGCACCAGCTTGCCGGCCGCCTCGATTTCGCGGCCCGTGCTCGGATCCGCCGCCAATCCCTCGCCCAGCGCCGCCACGCGGCCCGCAGCTATGCCCACGTCGGCCCGGAAGCTGTCGGCCGCCGTCACCACGGTGCCGTTCCTGATCACCAGGTCATAGGCCATGATTTCTCGTTTCCGCCGTTTTCGCCAAGATCTCCCCGGGCTGTGACTGTCGGGGAGATCGGCGCGGGAGGCAAGGGGGTTGTGGGGCGGGCGTGGGCCGCCGGGAATTCCGGGCTAGAGGCTTTTCAAAAACGCTGTTTTGAGCTGGGAAAGCTTTCCTGCACGAAAGACTTGAACTCCAGATCGTGCCGAACGACGTGATCCATTACCAGATCATACAATTCCGAAAAGCAGCCCTCGGGCTTGGCTTCGATACAAGCTGCCGCGCACTGCCCGAACAATTCGTCCATCCGCTGATACAGGATCCGGTGGTGCTCGGCGTGCGTATCGAGGCCGGGATATTGAATATCGCGAAGCAGGTTTTCCTCCCGGCGAAAATGGTTGCCAAGGCATTCCCGAAGTCC
The DNA here is from genome assembly GCA_030740435.1 of Alphaproteobacteria bacterium. Classification (NCBI taxonomy): domain Bacteria; kingdom Pseudomonadati; phylum Pseudomonadota; class Alphaproteobacteria; species Alphaproteobacteria bacterium. The sequence continues at coordinate 29,901 of JASLXG010000139.1, forward strand.
CCGGCACGAGACCTGGATGTGCTCCCCAAAGGCCCTGCCATCGGGCCAGAAAATGTCGTTGAAGTAGGCCAGGATCTCGCGGTGGTCAGCGTCGATATCCGGGTGGTCGATGGCCAGGGAGTCGAGCCATTTGATTGGAGCGCTTCGCAAGTTGGTCTCCACCTTCTCCCCCGCGGAAGCGGTCGATTGCAAGACCTTGACATTGTGCACGCAGCCATGCCGGGGGTCAATTCGCGGGTTTCTCAAGGTTCTTGCGCTCGGCCAGATCAGGCTCCTCCGCCTCAGGCCCGATCTGTAGCGGCGACGGCGGGATTATCTTCGGTGCCGGCTCGCGGCTAGGGCATTATGCCGTGACGCAGCGCCACCTCGGCCGGGGCGTGGCGGCGGTTGAGGGCGCGCTCCAGCGCCGCGATCAGGCGCGGGCGGGTGTTGCGGGGGTCGATGATGTCGTCGATCTTCATCTGCTCGGCCGCCGGGAAGGCACCGCAAAGCTCGCCGAAGGCGGCCTCCAGTTCGGCCCGCAGCGCCGCCGGGTCAGCCGCCGCCTCCAGGTCGGCCCGGTAGGCTGCCTGGATGCCGCTTTCCAGCGGTATGGCGTTGAAGTCGGCGGTGGGCCAGGCCAGCACCGTCGACTGCCCGGCGCCGTAGCCGCCCATGGCGCAGGCGCCATAGCCGATGCCTTTGTGCAGCGCCACCGTCAGCAGCGGCACGCGAGCGAAGGCGAAGGAGTGCGCGATGGCCATGCCGGCCCGCAGCGCGCCCTCGCGTTCCGATTGCGGCCCGGTCATCACCCCCGGTGTGTCCATGAAGGAGACGATGGGCAGGTGGAAAGCGTTGCAAAGATCCATGAAATGGCGCTGCTTGGTCCCAGCGGCGGCGGTGATGGCGCCGGCCTGCACACGGGGCTGGTTGGCGATGACGCCGATGGCGTGGCCGTTCAATCTCGCCAGGCCGGTGATCATCATGCGGGCAAAGTCGGGTTTGATGTCGAAGTAGCTCTGCCGGTCGACGATCAGCTCGATGGCGCGGTACATGTCGTAGGGCCGGCGCCGGTTCTCGGGGATCAGGTCCAGCAGTTCCTCTTCGCGCCGATCGGGGTCGTCCTCGGGGGAAATATCGGGCGGATACTGGTAGGCGTTCTGCGGCAGGTACGACAGAAACCGCTTGATCTGGGCGATGGCGTCGAGGTCATCCTCGGCGACGTTGTCGGCCACGCCCGAGACGCGGCAGTGAACGTCGCTGCCGCCCAGCTCCTCCTTGTCGACGGTGTGGCCCAGGGCGCTATAGACCAGCGGCGGGCCGCCGGCCGCCAGCATGCCGGTGCCGCGCACCATGACGATGAATTCGATCATCGCCGCGATCAGCGCCGAATCGCCGGCCACCGGGCCCATCACGGCGCAGGCCTGGGGCACGATGCCGGAGAGCTTGGCGATGGCCATGAAATGGTGCATCGGCGCCAGGCCCTCGCCGATGGATTCGTCGGTGCGCGCGCCGGCGCCGTCGAACAGCCAGACCAGCGGCAGCTTGTCGCGGCCCGCCAACTCCACCATGCGGTTCTTCTTGATCAGGTTATTGAGCCCGACCGAGCCGCCGAGCACCGTGAAATCCTCCGACACCACGCCGACGGTGCGGCCGCCTGCGCGGCCAAAGCCGGTGATCACGCCATCGGCCGGGGTGCGCTTGTCGGCCGTCTTGGGTACCGGGGTGTGGACGTGGCTGGCCAACTGCCCAAGCTCCTCGAAGCTGCCCGGCTCGAACAACGCATCGACGCGTTCACGCGCCGTCAGTTTGCCCTGCTTGCGTTGGCGCTCTATCCGACGTTCGCCGCCGAGCAGCAGACTGTCTTCGTGGCGCCGCGCCAATTCGTCGAGCAACTTGCGCATGATGGTGGACCCTCCGCGCTTTCCCCCCAACCAAACAAAGGCGAATTCTAGAGCATTTCAGCGCCGCCGTTTACCAGGGCGGCCAATGCTCGCTAATATCGGGGGCCGCCGGCCAGGGGTTGGCGGCTTGTGGGAGGATGGAGAATGAGCGAACCGCTGCTGTTTTCAGCCATCGATTTGCGCGAGGTGCGGCTCAAGAACCGCGTCGTGGTGGCGCCCATGCACCAGTATTCCGGCGTCGACGGCTTTCCCGTCGATTGGCACCTGATGAACGCCGGCCGCTTTGCCGCCGGTGGCTCGGGCCTGGTGATCGTCGAATCGACCAAGGTCGAACGCCGCGGCTGCGGCACGCTGGGGGATCTGGGACTGTGGCACGACGACATGGTGCCGCCCATGCGCCGCCTGGCCGACTTCATCCGCCAGTCGGGCTCCGTGCCCGGCATCCAGATCGGCCACTCGGGCCGCAAGGCGCGGCGCTTCCGGCCCTGGGAGGGCGCGGCGCCGCTGCAGCGCACGCCCGACATTAAGGACTGGGAGGATTGGGAGCTGGTGGCACCCAGCGCCTTGGCCGACGAGGGCGATCCCGAACCCCGGGCGCTCAGCCGCAACGAGATCCCCGATCTGGTCGAGGCCTGGGGCCGGGCCGCGGCCAGGGCCGATGAGGCGGGCTTCGATATGCTCGAAATCCACGCCGCCCACGGCTACCTCGTTCACCAGTTCCTCTCGCCCGTGGCCAACCGGCGCAACGACGACTACGGCGGATCGGAAGCGAACCGCATGCGTTTCGCCATCGAGATCGTCGAATGCGTGCGCCAGAACTGGCCCGATGCCAAACCGCTCTTTCTCAGGCTATCGGTCGAAGACGACGCCGGCTGGGGGCCGGACGAAAGCGTCGCGCTATCCCGCCTGGTCGGGCCCAAGGGCGTCGACGTCATCGATTGCTCCTCGGGCGGCATCCTGGGGGCGCCGGTGGTCAGCGCCGGGCCGGTGGGCTACGGCTACCAGGTGCCCTACGCCGAACGCATCAAGACCGACACCGAGGTGCTCAGCATGGCGGTGGGTTTGATCGTCCATGCCGACCAGGCCGAGCGCATCCTGCGTGACGGCCGGGCCGACCTCATCGCGCTGGCCCGCGAGCTCTTGTTCAATCCCAACTGGCCCCTCGATGCCGCCCTCAAGCTGGGCTACGAAGGTGCCTATGATCTGATGCCCAGTCCCTACAGCTTCTGGCTCGAAAAGCGGGCCCAGTCGATCACCGACATGACGCCGTCCACCTTCATCAGCACCAGCGAGGCGGGGGGGGATTAGGGCATGGGGGAGGTGGCGCGCCTGGCGGGCAAGGTCGCCGTCATCACCGGCGGTGCCAACGGCATCGGCCGGGCCACCGTGTTGCGTTTCCTAGACGAGGGCGCCCGGGTGGTGGTGGCCGACCTCAACCTGGCCAACGGCCAGGAAACCCTGGATCTGGCGGCCGCCGCCGGCCACGCCGACGTCATCCGCTTCGCGCCCTGCGACGTGGCCCAGGAAGAGGACATCGCGGCGGCGGTGCAGTGGGCCGTCGACGATTTCGGCCGGCTCGATTGCATCTTCAACAACGCCGGCATCGGCGGTGCCTTCGGATCGATCGTCGAGACCTCGGTCGAGGACTGGGATTTCTCCACCGGCGTCTTGCTGCGCAGCGTCTTTCTCGGCATGAAGCACGCCGGCCGGGTGATGCTGGAACAGGGCGAAGGCGGCTCCATCATCTCCACCGCCTCGGTGGCCGGGCTGGGCGGCGGCGCCGGGCCGCACTGCTATTCGGCCTGCAAGGCCGGCGTCGTCAACCTCACCCGCACCGTGGCGGCCGAGTTGGCGGCCTTCCGCATCCGCGTCAACGCCGTGGCGCCGGGCACCATCATGACGGATCTCTTTCATGGCGGCGATCCCGAGGGCAAGCGCGCCCAGGTGCTCGACAATCAGCCCTGGCCCGAGCTTGGCGTGCCCGACAACATCGCCACGGCCGTGCTTTTCCTGGCCTCCGAGGACGCCGCCTTCGTGACCGGCGAGACCATCGTCGTCGACGGCGGCCAACTGGCCAAGGGACCCGAACTTTTCAGCCAGAAACCGGACAGCACAATCTTCACCGCCATCGGCCTGAACAAGGGCTCGACCGGCGAGGAGATGAAAATCTACAAACGCATCCAGCGCGAGACCTGAGGCCATGTACACCGTCCATATCGATTACCAAAGCCGGCTCGCGGCCATGCAATCGGCCGTGCGTGAGGCCGGCCTGGCGGCGCTGGTGGGCACGCGCTTGAAGACCGTGACCCATGCTTTGGGCGCCTTCTGCCCCTGGCGCAGCACCGTGCTGGTGCCGGCCGAGGGCGAGGTCGAACTGATTTGCCCCGGCATGGATGCCATGCGGCTCGAACAGGAAGGCTGGCTCAGCCGCGTTTTCGGCTATTCGCGCCAGCCCATGATGGAGCTGGTGGCCGACCGCCTGCAGGCGCTGGGCCTGGCCGAAGCCCGCATCGGCTTCGAGGACGGGGCTTCGGTCTACCTGCCCGAGGGCTTCGTCAGCCGCGCCGAATACCAGACCCTGGCCTCGGCGCTGCCGGGCGCCAAACTGGTCGACGCCTACCAGATCATCGATGCGCTGACCATGGTCAAGGAAGACGCCGAGGTGCGCCTGATGCGCCAGGCCACGGCCATCGTCGACCACGGCCACCACGAGGTGGCCCAGGCGCTGCACGTCGGCATGTCGGAAAAGCAGGTGGCCGGGGTGGCCGAAAAGGCCATGCGCGATGTGGGCAGCGAGTTCGCCTGGACCTTCACCGGCGGCCAGGAGATCGCCTCGGGTCCGCGCACCTGGACCGGTGCCTGCACGCCGGCCAGCGACAAGCTGATTCAACGCGGCGAGAACGTGTTGCTCGATCTGCACGGCATGTACGGCCTGATGCTGGGCGACGTGGCCCACAACGCCGTCATGGGCCAGCCCAGTCCCGAGCAGCAACATGTCATCGACGCCTTTTGCGCCACCTGCGAGAAGCTGGTCGAGACCATGCAGCCCGGCCGCACCCTGGGCGAGGTGGCGCGGATCGTACGCGGCTTCGTCGAGCGGCAGGGCTGGTCCGGCTTCGTGCGCGGCTTCGGCCACGGCATCGGCCATTTCGGGCACGAATGGTACCCGACGCTGACCGACATCGAGATCCCCCAGGTCTCACAACCCGATTACGTGCTGGAGACCAACTACATGCAGATGATCGCCGTCACCGCCAACCTGGTGGGGGTCGGCGGCCTGCGCATGGAACGGCCGCTGGTCATCACCCAGGGCGGCAACGAGGTGCTTTCGAAGCTGCCTTTCGAACCCTATATCATCAACTGATTCAGCCCGGAGGAACTGCCATGAGCGATACCGTTCTCTACGCCAGCGACGGCGCCGTCGCCACCATCACCTTGAACCGGCCGGACCGGCTGAATGCCATGAACAACGAGCTCATCGGCGCCATGATCGAGACCCTGGAAGGCGCCGCCAGTGATCCCGAGATCCGGGTGCTGATCCTGACCGGCGCCGGCAAGGGCTTCTGCGCCGGTGGCGATCTGGCTGGCTTCGCCGACGGCGAGTTCAAGGTGGAGCGGCCCATCCACAACGCCATCGCCAACTTGCGTACCTCCATGCGCACCTCGCAGCTTTTGCGCGAGAGCCCGATGGTCACCATCGCCGCCATCAACGGCGCCTGCGCCGGAGCCGGCATGTCGTGGGCCCTGGCCTGCGACCTGCGCTATGCCGCCAATACGGCCAAGTTCTCGACGGCCTTCCTCAACGCTGGCCTCTCGGGCGATTTCGGCGGCACCTACACGCTGACCCAGATCGTCGGCACGGCCAAGGCGCGCGAGCTTTACCTCCTGTCCGAGCGCTTCGATGCCCTCGAGGCCGAGCGCCTGGGCATCGTTTCCCAGGCGCTCGAGCCCGACGAGCTGATGGGCCACGTCGAGGGCGTGGCCCAGAGGCTCGCCAATTCGGCGCCCATCGCGCTGCGCTGCATCAAGCAGAACCTCAACGACGCCACCCGGCTGAGCTTTCCCGACGCCCTCGACCAGGAGGCCGACCGCCATTCGCGCTGCGGCACCACCGACGACAATACCGAAGCCGCCAAAGCCTTTCTGGAAAAGCGCAAGCCGGTTTTCCTGGGGCGTTAGCCCGGATTCCCCGCCCGCCCGCCGCCTTGGCGGCGGCGGCGGGCGTTGCTATGGTGGGGGATCTTGAAGCGTTAATCCAACAGCATAAGTTGGTCGTTGATGCCCCCACGCATTTTCCGCTACATCCGCATGTTCAGCCTGCGCCAGCAGTTCGCGGTGATCGTGCTGACGCTGGTTTCGTTTCCCTTCCTTTACGTTTCCCTGCAACTGCCCAAGACGATCATCAACGAGGCCATCGCCGGCGACGGCTCGGCGGTGGATGTGCTGGGCTTCGAGTTCGAACAGATCCCCTACCTGCTGTTGCTCTGTGGCGCCTTTTTGGCCCTGGTCTTCGTCAACGGCGGCTTCAAATTCCAGATCAACGTCTACAAAGGAGTGATGGCCGAACGTCTGTTGCGGCGTTTGCGCTACATGCTGGTCGAGCGCGTCATCCGCTTTCCCCTGTCGCAGTTCCGCGTCACCTCGCAGGGCGAGCTGGTGGCCATGATCACGGCCGAGGTCGAGCCCCTGGGCGGCTTTTTCGGCGATGCCATCGCGCTGCCCATATTCCAGGGCGGCACCTTCCTGACCATCGTCGTCTTCGTCTTCATGCAAGACCCCTGGCTGGGTCTGGCGGCGGTGTCGTTGATCCCCATCCAGGGCTACGTCATCCCCAAACTGCAGCGCCGTGTCAACATGCTGGGCAAGGAACGGGTGCGCAACGTGCGCAGCCTCTCCGACCGCGTCGGCGAGCTGGTCTCGGGCATCAGCGAAGTGCGTGGCCACGATACCTCGGGCTACATCCTGGCGGATTTCTCGCAGCGCCTGGGCAAGATCTATGACATCCGCTTCGATATCTACAAACGGAAGTTCTTTATCAAATTCCTCAACAATTTCCTCAACCAGTTGACACCGTTTTTCTTCTTTTCCATCGGCGGCTACCTGGTGATCATCGAAAACCTGACCTTCGGCGCCCTGGTGGCGGCGTTGGCCGCCTACAAGGACCTGTCTGCGCCCTGGAAGGAGCTGCTGAGCTACTACCAGCGCATGGCCGATGCCTCGATCAAGTACGAGGACCTGGTCAGCCAGTTCCAGCCGGCCGGCATGACCGATCCCGAGATCATGTACAACCGGCCCGAGGAGCTGCCGGCGCTGGCCGGGCCGGTAAACATGAACGGCGTCAGCCTGGTCGACGAAAACGGCATCAAGACGGTCGACAACGCCTCGTTGGCGCTGGAGCCAGGCAGCCGGGTGGCACTGATCGGCCCGGGTGGCAGTGGCAAGGAGCAGATCGCCCGCCTGCTGGCGCGCTTGGCCTTGCCCACCTCGGGCAAGATCACCATCGGCGGCGAGGATCTGGCCAGCCTGCCCGAGGCCGCCGTGGGGGCGCGCATCGCCTATACTTCGGCCGAATCCTATCTCTTCAACGGCACCATCTTCGACAATTTGATTTTCGGCCTGCTGCACGACGTCGCGGAGGAAAGCGAGATGTCCTCGCTGCGTCGGGCGCAATACGACGAAGCCCTGGCCTCGGGCAACAATCCCGCCAACTTCGACCTCGATTGGATCGACTATGGCGGCGCCGGCGCCGCCGGGCCGGACGAATTTATGCAGCGCCTGACCCGGGTGGTGGCGGCGGTCGAGCTGGAGGACGATTTTTTCCGTATGGGCCTCAGGCAGACCATCGATCCCGAGGGGAATTCAGACCTGGCCCAGGGCATCCTTTGGGCGCGCCTGCGTATCCAGGACGACTTGGCCCAGCGAGGCATGACCGATCTGGTACGCCAGTACGATCCTGAATCCTTCAATCCTTACGTTTCGGTAGCCGAGAACATCCTTTTCGGGGTCTCGCGCGATCCCAGCTTCGCGGTCGACGAGATGGCCGCCAATCCGGTCATCACCGAGCTGCTCGGGGACGAGCAACTGCTCGACCGTTTCGAGGAGACCGGGCGCCGTGTGGCCGAGACCATGGTCGAGCTGTTTGCCAACCTGCACTCCGGCGATCCGCTTTTCGAACGTTACAGCTTCCTCGACGAGGATGCGCTCGACGACCTGCAGATCGTGGTGCGCCGCCTGGGCTCGGGCGAGACCAAGGAGGCCAGCGAAGCCGACCGCGAAGTGCTGCGCAGCCTGGCCATGAAACTGGTGCCGCAACGCCATCAGTTGGGCCTGATCGACGATACCTTCCAGGAGGCGGTGCTGCGGCTGCGGCTGCGTTTGCGCCAGGTCATCGACGAGGAGGTCGCTGACAGGACGGAGGCCCGGGTGACGTTTTTCGACCGCGCCGCCTACTCGAGCGGCCTGACCATCGAAGGCAATATCCTGTTCGGCTCAGTCGCCCACGGCCGCCCCGATGCCCCCGAAGAGGTGGGCGGCGTGATCGACGCCATCATGGACGACCTGGGGCTGCGCCAGGCCGTGGTGCAGGCGGCTTTGGATATCCCCAGCGGCATCGCCGGCGGCCGCCTCACGCCGGCCGTGCGGCAAAAGATCGCCCTGGCCCGGGCCGCTCTCAAGCAACCCAGGCTGCTGATCATCGACGAGGCCCTGACCGCCCTCGACGGCGCCTCGCGGGCCAGGCTGCTGGCCAGCCTGGGCGGCCTTTTGCCCGAGGGCACGATCCTCTGGATCGATAGCGAGCTCCCTGCCGAGATGGCCTTCGACCGGGTCATGAATGTCAGGGCGGGCCGGGTCGAGGATCTCGAGGCGGTCCCGGCCGAAAGGGCCGAAGAGATCCCTGGCGAGGCCGAGGGCGACAACTTGGCCGCCATGGCAACGCGCCTGATGCGGGTGCCGATGCTGGCCGGGCTCGAGCATTCGCAGCTCAAGCTGCTGGCCTTCACCAGCGACACCCTGACCTATGACGTGGGCGAACGCATCATCCAGCAGGGTGATACCGGCGACTGTGCCTACGTCATCACCGGGGGCGAGGCCAAGATCGTGGTCGAGCGCGACGGCCAGGAGCGCTTCATCCGCACCTGCGGCGAAAACGAGATTCTGGGGGAGTTGGCGCTGCTCAACGACATCCCGCGCACCGCCAGCATCGAGGCGGTGACCGAACTGACGGTGCTGCGTATGAGCAAGGACGTCTTCCTCGAGCTCTTGAAGGCCAACAACCACGCCGCCCACGCGGTAATGCGCGAAATCGCCCAGCGCCTGGCCAGCATGACCTAACCCGGATCTCATTTCATGAGATCCGGGTTAGGTTTTTTTTCGCTCACGGCAGCGGACCTGACGGTCCGCTGCCTGCGCGGGCGCGCCGCAGGGGCGGCGGGTCGCGGTCGCTCCCGTTGCACAAAAAGACCAAGCAGCAAATAAACAAACTTGGTAGCGGCGGCGCTAAGCCGCCCCCCGGATGGGGGGCGGAGGCCAAGGGCGCGGATGCGCCCGCCCGGTGAGGGTCAACAAAAAGCCGCCTGTGGCGGCGCCCGCCCGGTGAGGGGTTTCAAAAAGTTCAGGCCTCCTGCCACGGATCGAG
>JASLXG010000140.1 GCA_030740435.1 Alphaproteobacteria bacterium
CATCGAGCAACTCCACCACCCGCAGCGCACTTCATGAACCGCCGTATACGGATCCGTACGTACGGTGGTGTGGGAGGAGGGGTGCCGCAAGGCCCCCTCCTACCCGATCCGCAGTAGCGGCGGGTCGCGTTGCTCCCGTTGCACCAAGACCAAGCAGCAAAGATAAAACACTGTGACGGCATCGCTAAGCCGCCCCCCATGGGGGGGCGGAGGCCAAGGGCGCGAATGCGCCCGCCCGGTGAGGGGCCAACAAAAAGCCGGCGCTAAGCCGCTCCCCTCTAGGGGTGCGGAGGCCAAGCGCGCGGAGCGCGCGCCCGGTGAGGGGTCAAAAAAAACCAGACGAAATCCGAATGAACCATTTGGATTTCGTCTGGGCCTCTACTTTTTGCCGTGCACGAACAGCACCAGCGGCAGCACCACCAAGGAGACCGCGGCGAAGGCGGTGAAGGCGTTGATGTAACCGATCATGTTGGCCTGGCGCAGCACCTCGCCGCTCAGCGAGGCCAGCGCCTGGGGATTGTCGAGCACGGCCCAAAGCCCGGCGAAGGCGGGATAGCCCAGCACCTCGTTGAGCGGCGAGACGTTCTCGCCGAGTTCGAAATACTTGATCGAGGTGGTGCGCAGCACCACCACGATGCTGACCGAGATGAACACCGAGGAGCCGAAGTTGCGCACCAGGTGGTAGATCGCGGTGCCCTCGTTGAAATAACGCTCGGGCAAGGTACTGAAGGTGATCATGGTCAGTGGCACCCAGATGAAGCCCACCCCCAGGCCCTGCAGGAGGCTGGTCCAGGCCACCTCCCAGACGCTGACGTCGATCGAGAACTGCGACATGAAATAACCTGATACGCCCTGCAGGCCGAAGCCCACCAGCACCGTCAGGCGGGGATCCAGCCGGCTGGCCCAGAACATCACGACGAAGCCCAGGAAGGTGCCGCTGCCGCGGGCGGCGATGAGCAGGCCGACGATGGAATCGGGAAAGTCCCTGAGCGTCTGCAGCATCACCGGCAGCAGCGTGATGGGCATGAAGTTGAGCATGCCGAAGGCGAAGGTAAGCAAAAGCCCGACCGAGAAATTGCGGTCCAGCAGCAATCTCGGACTCAGAAAGGGTCGTTCGGCAGTGGCGCTGTGGGCGAAGAAGATATAGAACGCCAGCCCCGCCACGCCGGCCAGCAGTATGATCAGGGGGCTTTCGAACCAGTCCAGCTGGTGGCCGCGGTCGAGCATGTACTGGGCCGCGGCAATGGCCAAAGCGAGAGAGATGAAGCCGGTCCAGTCGAGCCGGCCCTCGCCCTCTCGGCGGCGCTGCTGGACCAGGGCGATGACGCCGGTAAGCGTCATCAGGCCGACCGGCACGACCATGAAGAAGACCCAGCGCCAGGAGTAGGTCTCGGAGAGATAACCGCCCAGCGAGGGCGCGATGATCGGCCCCAGTACCACGCCCATGCCGAAAAAGGCCTGCACCGGGCCGCGCTGTTCGCGCGGGTAGATGTCCAGCGCGATGGCCTGGGCCAGCGGTACCAGCGGCGCCCCGAAGCCGCCCTGCAGCATGCGCATCAGCACCAGCACTTCGAGCGATGGCGCCAGGCCGCACAACAGCGAGGCCAAGGTAAAACCGACCACGCCCCAGATGATCACGGCGCGGCGGCCAAAGCGCCCGGCCAGCCAGCCGGCCATCGGCGTCATCACCGCGGTGGCAATGATGTTGAAGGTGATGACCAGGGCGATCTCGTCGGTGGTGGCCGAGAGCGCGCCCTGGATCTGCGGCAGGGCGACGTTGGCGATGGTCACCGTCATGGCATAGAGCATGGTGACGGTGGTCAGCACCATCAGCGTCAGTGTACGGCGCAGCCCGGTGGGGTATTCGTGGTGGTGGGCCGTGGGGTTCATGAAACTTGGTCGAAAGCGGCGTCAGTCAATCAACAGCAGCCGTGGTAAGCCGACCGCCAGGGCCGGCAGGACCAGCACCAGGGCCAGGCCGAGAAGCTGGATCAGCACCAGCGGCACGATGCCGCGGTAGACGTCGGCCAGACGCACCCCGGGGGGCGCGGCGCCCTTGACGAAAAACAGTGCAAAGCCGAAGGGCGGGGTCAGGAACGAGGTCTGCAACACCAGCGCGATGAGCACGGCGATCCAGACCAGAGAGAGCTCCGGCGAGCCCACATAGGACGCAAAATCGAGGCCGTCCAGGATGGGCAGGAAGATGGGCAGGGTGATCACCGTGATCTCGATCCAGTCGATGAAGAAGCCAAGCAGGAAAATGATGCCCAGGATGAGCAACAAGATGCCCCAATCATCGAGGCCGGTGCCGCTCAGCGCCGCGATCACCACCTCGTCGCCGCCCAGGTAGCGGAAGGGATAGGAGAATATGGTTGCCGCGATGACGATGAAGAAAACCATCGAGGTGGTCAGCGTGGTGCCGATGATGACCTCGTTGAGGCGCATCAGGGAAAAGCTGCCGTTGACCAGCATCAGCACGATGCCGCCGGCCGCGCCGACGGCGCCCGATTGGGTCGGTGTCGCCCAACCGGCGATGATCGAGCCCAGCACAGTAGCGATCAGCAGCACTGGCAAGGCCAAGTTGCGAATCGCGTACCACAGCAGGTTTCGCGGCAGGCTCTCCCGGGCGCTGTCGAAACCGGGTGCGGCGCCGGGATCGAACTGCGCCTTGGCCATGTAGTAGACGATAAACAGCGCCGCCAGTAACAGTCCGGGCGCCAGCGTCGAGAGAAACAGCGAGCCCATGGGCACGCCCAGCAACTGGGCCAGGAAGAAGAGCATGATGCCGGGCGGCAGGATGATGCCGAGCGTGCCGGCGGCGGCCACCGAACCGGTGGCCAGGCTGGGCCGGTAGCCTTGCTCGAGCATGGTCGGCAGCGCCACCAGCGCCAGCGTCGCCACCGAGGCGCCGATCAGGCCGGCCGCCGGGGCCAGCAGGATGCCGAGGATCGTCACCCCCACCGCCAGGCTGCCCGGCACGCGGCGCAGCAGCACCCGCATGCAGAGCAGCATCTCGCGGGCGACGCCCGACTTTTCCAGGGCCAGGCCCATGAACAGCAGCATCGGCACGGCCGGGTAGATCAGGCTGCCCGAGAGGCTGCCCCAGACCCTGAGCGGGATGTTGAGGAAGGCGACGGCCGGGATCTCGCCGGCCAGCCAGCCCAGCCCCGTGAACAAGAGGCCGACGCCGGCCAGCACCAGCGCCACCGGGTAGCCCGAAAACAGCAACACCGCCAGCGCCGGCAGCATCAAGACGGGCAACAGCTCGGCCAGGGTTTCCATCTCAGGCCTCGTCCGGCGCCGGGCCCGGGCCGCGGCCGCGCAGGAAACGCACATTGCGCACGATGACGATCAGGCCGGCCAGCGCCAGCAGCGAAAAGCCGAACGGCAGCATGCTCTTGACCAGCCACTTCAGCGGCCGGCCGAGGAACAGCCAGGAGCGGTCACCATTGAGGTAGCTCTCCCAGATGAAGGGGGCATAAAGACCGGCAATGGCGGCGGCCAGCGGCAGCAGTACAAGCAGGCCGCCGGCGATCTCCAGCCGGGCCTGGGTGCGGGGATGCAAGCGGGCACGCAGGATGTCGACCCGCACGTGGGCGTTCTTGAGATAGGCGTACGCCAGCCCCAGCACCACCAGCAGCATGAAGGCGCGAAACTCGATGACCACGAAAAGCCCCGAAGGCGTGGTGGTGAACTGGCGCGCGATGATGTCGTAAACCCGCACGCCGACCAGCGCCAGCAGCGTGATCCAGGCGGCCGTGATGGCGATGCCGGCAATGGTATTTTCCAGGCTCGCCAGCAGGCGGCCGACGGCATCGGCGGGGGCCTCGTCGGGCCGGGGCCAGATGAGGCGGGCGATGAGGTGCTGGCGGAAGGCATAGAGCGCCGCCAGCGGCAGGATCAGCGACAGCAGGCCCTGGCCCAGCGTGGCCAGCGAGACGATCAGCGCCAGCAACGCAGCCGCGGCCAGCAACCAGGCGCTGTTGCGGCCCGCCATCTGCGAGAGACCAAGCGCGCCTTCCCGCGTTGCCGTCTGGGTGCCGACCACCGTCAGCAGCACGCAGACAAAGAGCGCCGATTCCTGAAAGATCGTCAGCAGCTCGGACAACACCGCCGTCGAGAGCAGGCTCTCGAAGGCCACGACGATGAGGAAAAGATCTGCCCCCAGCGCTACCGGATCGGGCCGGCGCCGCAACGCCGCCAGGCCGGCCAGCACCGCCAGCGCCATGATGGCGGCGAGCTGGAAGCGCCAGCCCAGTTCCGGATCGGCCCAGCCATGGAGGGTGAAGACGATGATTGGTGCGTATTCAAGCAGTCCCGGCCCCAGTGCCCTGACTTCGCGCCAGCCGGCCATCAGGGCGGTCCGTTCACTTGTAAGGATCGGCGGCGTCGCGCAGGCCGTCGCCGAAGAAGTTGAGCGCCAGCACGATCACGATCACCGGCGCCACCGGCATCATCAGCCAGGGATAAAGCGCCACCACGTTGATGTTCTGGGCCTCGTTGAGCAGCACCCCCCAGCTCGTGATGGGCGGCCTCAGCCCCAGCCCGAGGAACGACAGCGCCGTCTCGCCGAGGATCATCGAGGGCACCGAAAGCGTCGCCGAGGCGATCAGGTGGCTCATGAAGCTGGGCAGCAGGTGGCGCGTGATGACGCGGCGCGGCCGGGCGCCCATCAGCGTGGCGGCGGTGGCGAAGTCTTCTTCCCGCAGCGCCAGGAATTTGCCCCGCACGGCCCGCGCCAGTCCCGTCCAATCCAACAGCCCGAGGATGATGGTGATACCGAAGTAGATCAGGATGGGGCTCCAGGTTACCGGCAGCGCGGCCGACAGCGCCATCCACAGCGGCAGTTCGGGAAAGCTGCGGATAATCTCGATGAGGCGCTGGGTCATGGTGTCGAACCAGCCGCCGTAATAGCCGGCGACGCCGCCGAAGCCGATGCCCAGGAGGAAGCTGATCGTGATGCCGATCAGGCCGACGGTCAGCGAGATGCGCGTGCCGTAAACGATGCGCGACAGCATGTCGCGGCCCAGGCGGTCGGTGCCGAGCAGAAAGAACGTGCCGCCCGGGGCCGGGCAGATGATGTGGAAGTTGGCCTCGAAGAGGTTCCAGAACTTGTAATCGTCGCCCCGGCAGAAGAAACGCAGCGGCTGCACCTTGGCCGGGTTGGGCTGGTACTCGCGCTTGAGGTTCTTCATGTTGAGGCGGAACTTGTAGCCGTAGACGAAGGGTCCCCGGAACTCGCCCTCGTGAAAGAGGTGCAGGTCCTGCGGCGGGGCGTAGATGTGGCGCGCGTCGCGGCTGTTCAAATTGTAAGGCGCCAGCACCTCGCTGATCAGGATGGAGGCATACATCAGCGCCAGGATCAGCCCCGAGACCACGGCCAGCTTGTGACGGCGGAACTTCCACCACATCATCTGCCACTGCGAGGCCATGTAGTAGCGTTCCTGCTCGGGCGTCAGTTCCTCGACCGCATAGGGGTCGAAGGGCGCGGCGTTGACCCAGTGCTCGAGCGGCTTGTCGCCAGCGTCGGGGACGCCGTCGCGGACGCTGTCGTGAGTGCTGCTCATCGCGTGCCGCTTTCGCCCAACCGGATGCGCGGATCAAGCGCCGCCAGCGCCAGGTCGGAGAGGAACATGCCGAACACCGTCAACACCGAGAGGAACATCAGGAACGAGCCGGCCAGGAACTGGTCCTGCGACTGCAGCGCTTGCACCAGCATCGGCCCCGTGGTGGGCAGCGACAGCACCACCGAGACAATGGCGGCGCCCGAGATGATTTGCGGCAGCAGGTTGCCGATGTCGGAGATGAAGGGATTGAGCGCCATGCGCAACGGGTACTTGACGAGCAGCCGGAAGGGGTGCAGGCCCTTGGCCCGGCCGGTCACCACATACTGCTTCTGCAACTCGTCGAGCAGATTGGCGCGCAAGCGCCGGATCATGCCGGCGGTGCCCGAGGTGCCGATGACGACGACCGGAATCCAGAGATGCTGGAGCACCGAGACGAACTTGCCCCAGGACCAGGGCTGGTCCAGGTATTCCGGTTCCATCAGGCCGCCGATGGAGGTGCCGAAGGTGACGTTGGCGAAATACAAGAGCACCAGCGCCAGCAGGAAGTTGGGCGTGGCCAGGCCGATGAAGCCGATAAAGGTGAGGCCGTGGTCGCCCAGCGAATACTGATGGGTCGCCGAATAGACGCCGATGGGAAAGCTTACCAGCCAGGTGAAGATGATGGTCGTGAAGGAGACGATGAAGGAAAGCAACAGCCGGTCGCCGACCACCGCCGAGACCGGCACGTTGTGCTCGAAGGAGAAACCGAGATCGCCCTGCAGCATGCCCGAGAAGCCGTCGGGGCCGGGCCAGATGCCGAGCCAGGCGGCATACTGTTCGACCAGCGGCTGGTCGAGGCCGTATTGGGCACGCAGGAACTCGATTTTCTCCAGCGCCGCGGTGTCGCCCTGGCTCTTGAGTTCCTGCAGTTGGTTCGAGAGGTAATCGCCGGGCGGCAATTGAATGATGATGAAGACCAGGACGCTGATGGCGAACAGCGTCGGGATCATGATCAGCAGGCGGTGGATGAAGTAGGTGAACATGGGCCTTCGCGGTGCCGCTGGCCCCCCTGGTCGGGGCGCGATTGGGTCCGGCCGCAGCGCCGGTTCAATCCCCCACTATGCCCGAAAGCCCGCGCCAAAGCCAAGCGGACCGAGGCAACCAAGGATTCCTCGGGTGCCCTGGCCCTATGGGTTGCTGTCGGGAAACGGGTGGAAGATGTTCAGAATTGAAACGCCGCCGCCTCAAGTCGACGCTGATCGTCGATGAATCCCCCATTTCCCAGATGAACTCGTTAATCGATGCCCTGAGATGGAGATTATGCTATAAGAATCAATATGTTGAGGAGTTGATGGAGTGGTTGGCATGGCACACCCGATGGGTGAATCGAAACGGGACGGACTTCG
>JASLXG010000141.1 GCA_030740435.1 Alphaproteobacteria bacterium
TGACGTCTTCGGATTTTTCCTACAACGCCTACCGCGAGCTGGATGTGACGCTGGGCTATCACGAGAACTTCATGATGCCCAAGCCGTTGTGGCCGGTGCGCTCCGCGCCCTGGATCATGTCGCTCACGGGCGGCCGGGGGCTGAAGCGCTATCACGGCCCCAACCCGGCGGTCGACCCCAACGTCTCGCGGTATGATCACGAATGGCGGGCCAGCTTCCTTTCGGCGGCGCCGCTTACCAAGGACTGGTCGCTTTTGCTCAATCTATCGCGCGTCTGGGTGACGTCGAAGCTGCCCAACTACGAATACGACAACAAAATCGTCTCGCTGGGCGCGTCCTGGCGGTTTTAGGGGAGAGCGCCGATGACCAAAACACGATTGGGATGCGCTTTCCTGGCTGCCGTCCTGGCCACGGCAACAGCCCTGGCCGCCTCCGGCGCCGGCGCCCAGAACCTGGAGATCGGCGTTGCCGCGGCCGTCAACCCGCAGGCCACCGGCACGCCGCCGGCCCGGCAAACGCGGATCCTGAACGTCGGCATCAACGTCTTCGCCAGCGAGCGCATCGTCACCACTGCAGCGGGCCAGACGCAGATGCTTTTCCGTGACCAGTCGGCGCTGACCATCGGCCCCAACTCCGACGTGGTGCTGGACGAGTTCGTCTACGATCCCTCGCAAAAAACTGGCAAGATCGTGCTGCGCGCCACCAAGGGCCTGTTTCGCCTGGTCGGCGGCCGCATCAGCAAGAAGACACCGGTGCAACTGAAGACGCCGACGGCGACCATTGGCATCCGCGGCGGCATCGCCGTCATCGACATCGCGGCCAGCGGCGCCACCGATGCCACCTTCCTCTTTGGCGACGCCATGACCGTGGCTGCGGGCGGCGTCACCAAAGCGGCGACGCGGGCCGGTTTCGTCATTCAGACCTCGGCCCGGGGCGGGCCGCCGAGCGACCCGGTGCCAGCCACCGACGCCCAGATTCAGGGCTCGCTGGCGGGCCTCGAGGGCAGCTCCGAGAGTGCCGCCGCCTCGGGCGAGGATGCGCCCCAGGATTCCGACGTCGCCCAGTCGGGGTTGGCCGCGGTGGGGTCGAGCAACGATCCCGACGATGTCGCCCCGACCACGGCCGCCAGCGGCGCCGATGACGATACCGGAGCCGTCGATACCGGAGCCGTCGAGGAAACCGCCGACAAGGAAGAGGGCACGCAGAACAGCACCGGCGGCACCTCATCGCCGGACACCACGGTCACCGTTTCGGGCACCTTCAAGGGCCGCGCCAAGCACGCCACCAGCCCGGCCACGGTGGGCACCGACGATACTTCGTCCACCCTCAACATATCGTCGTCGAACGGCACCATCTCGGGTGGCGTCTTCAGCGGCACCTTCGGCGGCAGCGCCTTCAGCGCCAACGTCGACACGTTGGGCAGCGAATTCAGCGCCACGGCGACCGCAAACCCCTTCGGCAGCGGCACGCTCAGCGGCACGGGGCATCTATCCTCGGACGAGCAGTTCATCTTCTACGAGCTGACCGATCAGAGCGACAACCACAAGGTCCTGGTCTGGGCCGGCCAGCCCTTCACCGGCAGCCTGCCCACGGGCGCCACATACTATGCGCTGCAGAACGATTTCGTGCTGGGATCCGACTTCGCCCTTACCACCTCGGCGCTGAGTGGCGGCCTGAGCCCGACCGACAGCGAAGCGACGGCCGACACGGCCATCGTCTGGGGCACCGGAGCGTCTGGCTCGACGGCCATCTCCGGCACTGCCCAGCGTGCCTGGGGCCACCGCACCATGTTGATCAGCGGCCAGGGCACCAGCCAAAAAACCGTGATCGTGGTGGCCGGTGGCGAGGTCAAACTGGATTCCTCGAGCCGCCCCTTCCTGGACGGTGGCATGCTGGGAATGGCCCGGCTTTCGACCAGCGCCAACTCCATCCACACCGACGGCGACGTGTCCTCGGCCGACGACGGCGCCGGCAATGATTTTTTTGGCTCCTCCAGTCCCAACTTTTTCGTCATCGAGGGGGCCGGGGTGAGCACCAGCGACAGCATCCTCGGCCGCGGCCTGGTGGAAGACCCCGCCACCGGCACCACCAGCACCACCTACCACCCCAATGCCCTGGCGCTGCCGGCCAGCGTCTCGCTGGGCCGGCGCAGCACCCGGGACATGCACGGCTATTCCGGCGGCGCCTTGCAGAAGAAGGAT
>JASLXG010000142.1 GCA_030740435.1 Alphaproteobacteria bacterium
GTCTGTCACCCACAAGCCCGACAGACTGCCGCCAATTCCGCTTTCGCCGTCCGAGCGTCCGGTGCTGGAAGGAAAGCGAGCATACCGGCGGCAGGGCCGAAACGTCGCGATCGACCCATAGCCGACCTTGGTTGATCCAAATGGGCCTCAGGCGATCGCGCTCTTCTCGTGCACCCAGTCGGTAACGCAGGCCACGGCCTCGACCAGTTTGTCGGGCTGTTCCTTGTAATAGTGCGTGGCGCCTTCGATCACCTGCATGACCTTGTCGGCATTGGCGGCGACCTCGAATATCTGCTGCCTGTGGCTAGGCGCCGAATACGCCGCTGGCCTGGTAGGTCTCGATTTCCGCTTGGCTCAGTCCCAGCAGCTCGGCGAAGACGTAGTCGTTGTGCTGGCCCAGCAGCGGCGCCGTCGCGCCGACGGCCGGCGGCGTGGCCGAGAGCGCCATGGCCGGCAGATAACAGGCGATAGGGCCCATTTCGGCGTGGGGCCGGATTTGCCAGGCGGCGGCCTCGCCGATGGCATCGGCCAGGGCCCAGGCATCCACCATGCGCGCCTTGACCAGGCGGATGGGCGAGCCGCCATCGAGGTGCTTTTGCAGGCCGGTGAGCTTGAGGTCGGGATCGACCTCCTTCTCGGTCTCCAGCAGATGCCCCTCGGCGCGCAGCCACTC
Source organism: Alphaproteobacteria bacterium (assembly GCA_030740435.1). NCBI lineage: Bacteria > Pseudomonadati > Pseudomonadota > Alphaproteobacteria > Alphaproteobacteria bacterium. The sequence continues at coordinate 674 of JASLXG010000142.1, forward strand.
GATGGTGGAGCGCAGGCTCGAGCTGTCGTGCTCGTTGGCTGCATTGTGGCGCACCGCGTCTGACATGGTCGTCTCCCATTTCTGTCCGGCCACACGATAGGAGAGGCCCCCGGCCACAACTCAACCAAAGTCGCAGGGGTGCCGGCGCGCGTCAGGATTGGAGGAGGGTTCAGCGTCGCGTAGACTTGGCCGACCGATGTGCCGCCGCGGCTGAGGCCAGGAGAGAGGAAGGGCGATGGAGTCCAAGCAGTTTGCCAATCTGTTTTCGCCGATCACCATTCGCGGGCTGACCATCAAGAACCGCATCGTTTCCACCGGCCACGAAACGGCGATGGCCGGCGAGGGCGGGATCAGCGAGCCCATGGTCGCCTACCACCGGGCGCGTGCCGCCGGGGGCGCCGGGCTGATCATCATCGAGGTGGCCCTGGTGCACGAGAGCGGGGTGTTCGTGCGCCATCCCATCCCGGCCTATTCCGACGATTGCATCCCGGGCTATTCCGACGATTGCATCCCGGGCTACCGGCGCCTCGCCGAGGCGGTCCACGCGGAGGGCGCCGCCATCTTCGGGCAGCTCTTCCATCCCGGACGCGAGATCATCGATTCGCTCGACGGCTCGGCGCCCGTCAGCTATGCCCCATCGCCTGTTGCCAACGAGCGCTTCCACGTCATGCCGGCGGCGATGAGCCGGGAATTGATCGCCGAGGTGATCGCCGGCTTCGGCGACGGCGCGCGGCGCATGCAGAGGGCGGGGCTCGACGGCGTCGAGATCGTCGCCAGCCACGGCTACCTGCCGGCCCAGTTCCTCAACCCGCGCGTCAACCAGCGCGACGACGAATACGGTGGCGATTTGCCCGGCCGGCTGCGCTTCATCCGCGAGGCCGCCGCCGACATCCGCGCCCGGGTGGGCGACGCCATGGTGCTGGGCCTGCGGATTTCAGCCGACGATCTCAGCCACCAGGGGCTGGGCGACGACGAGGTCACAGACGCCCTGGTGGCCTTGGACGGCGACGGAGTTATTGATTATTTCAGCATCGTCACCGGCTCCTCCGCGACCATCGCCGGCTCGCTCCACATCGTGCCGCCGATGCTCTATGAGATCGGCTACACGGCACCCTATGCGGCGGCCCTCAAGGCCCGGATCAGCCGGCCGCTGATCTGCACCGGGCGCATCAATGATCCGCGCATCGCCGAGAAGATCGTGGCCGGCGGCGAGGCCGACCTTTGCGGCATGACCCGGGCCATGATCTGCGATCCCGAGATGGCCAACAAGGCGGCCGCCGGGCGCCTCGACGACATCCGCGCCTGCATCGGCTGCAACCAGGCCTGCATCGGCCATTTTCTGACCGGCTATCCGATCTCCTGCATCCAGCATCCCGAGACCGGGCGCGAATTAACCTATGCTTCCCGGAAGCCGGCGGCCCGGCGGCGCAAGGTGCTGGTCGCCGGCGGCGGCCCGGCCGGCATGAAGGCGGCCGCCGTGGCCGCCGAACGCGGCCATGATGTGACACTTTTTGAGGCCTCGGGAAGGCTCGGCGGCCAGGTCAAGCTGGCCCAGTTGCTGCCTGATCGGGCCGAGTTCGGCGGCCTGATCCCCAACCTGGAGCGCGAGATGGAACTGGCCGGCGTTACGGTGGTCAGGAACACCCGGGTCGACGCCGCGCTGATCGCCAGTCAGGCCCCCGAGGCGGTGATCGTCGCCACCGGGGCGCGGCCCTTCCGCCCGCCCCTCGAGGGCGCCGAGGAGGCCCATGTGGTCGATGCCTGGCAGGTCCTCGAGAACCAAGCCAACGTGGGTGCGGCCGTGGTCATCGCCGACTGGCGCTGCGACTGGATCGGCCTCGGCCTGGCCGAGAAACTGACCCTCGAGGGCTCGTCGGTACGGCTCTGCGCCAACGGCTACATGCCGGGCTGGACCATCCCGCAGTACGTGCGCGACAGCTGGCTGGGCAAGCTGCACAAGCTGGGCGTCGAGATCATCCCGCTGGTTCGCCTGGCCGGGGCCGATGCCGAAAGCGTCTACTTTCAGCACACGGCGTCGGGCGAGGCGGTGATCTGCGAAAATGCCGATACCCTGGTCCTCAGCCTGGGCCACCAATCGCTGCGGGAGCTCGACGCAGCGCTGGCCGATTTTCCGGGCCCGGTGCACCACATCGGCGACTGCGCGGCGCCGCGGACGGTCGAGGAGGCGGTGCTCGAGGGCCTCAAGGCGGGGGTCGCCGTCTGATTCCCGTGCGCACGGTGGCAAACTTAAGCAGGGCGCGGGCGCCCTCTGTGCGATCTATTCGCTCGAGGCACGTTCCGAAGGCATTGGCCTCATCGATTGGGGCCCGGGACCATGAGGAGTTCGACAGGGGAGGGGAACGCCATGCCAAGAATAACCACCGATGACAACGTCGAGCTCTACTATGAAGACAGCGGAACGGGGCTGCCGATCATCTTCGTGCATGAGTTTGCCGGTGACCATCGCAGTTGGGAACCGCAGGTTCGCCACTTCGCCCGGACCAACCGCTGCATCACCTTCAGCGCCCGTGGATTTCCGCCTTCCGATGTGCCGGAAGATCCCACGATGTACAGCCAGGACCGCGCCCGAGACGACATTTTGGCCGTGATCGACTGTTTGGAAATCGAATCAGCCCACGTCAACGGCTTGTCGATGGGTGGGTTCGCGGCGCTGCATTTTGGCTTGCATTACCCTGATCGCGCTCTGTCGCTGGTGGTCGCCGGTTGCGGCTATGGCGCCGGCGAGGGGGTGCGCGAACAGTTTCAACGCGAAACGACGATGGCAGCCGATCTCATGGAAAGTGAATCCATGGATGTGTTTGGCGCGGCTTACGCCGTGGGGCCCACCAGGGTGCAGTTTCAAAACAAAGACCGGCGCGGCTGGCAGGAGTTCGAAACCCGGCTCAGGGAGCATTCCGGCCTGGGCTCGGCCAACACCATGCGCGGCGTGCAAGGCAACCGGCCGTCGCTTTATGACCTCGAAGATAGTTTGCGCGCTCTGACGGTGCCGATGCTCATCCTCAATGGCGACGAAGACGGCCCCTGCCTCGACGTCAGTCTGTTCCTCAAACGCTGCGTCACGTCATCGGCCCTGGCCTTGCTGCCGCGCACCGGCCATACCTGTAACCTGGAAGAGCCGGCGCTCTATAATCAGCTTTGCGAAACCTTCATGCGCCAAGTCGACAGCGGACGTTGGAGCCCGCGAGATTCCCGCTCGATAACCAAAGGCATCTTGTCGACGACGGACGATCCCTAGTGGCCTGCTTATCCCAGAAATTCATAGGATGAATTTCTGGGATAAGCAGGCCACTAAACATTTGATTCTAGTGTGATTCAGATCCCGAATTTCGGCGCGTAAAATGCGCCGAACTTCAGAATCATCACACTAGCGACAAAAAGCGTGATTTGGCAGGCTCGGTCAACCACCGCGCTGTTCGTCCAGCACATCCCGCAGCGCGGCAGCCAAGTCCTCCTGACTGAAAGGTTTGCCCAGCACCCGCACCCCTTGATCCAGATCGGCGGCCACTTTGTTCGCGGCATCGGCGTAGCCCGAGATGAAGATGAAACCGAGATCCGGGTGTTGGTTTTTGGCCTGGCGCGCCAATTCGGCGCCGTTCATGCCCCCGGGCATCATCAGGTCCGTGATGACCAAGTCCGGCGCTTGCAATTTCAAGAACGTCAGTGCCGAAGGGCCGTCCTCGGCTTCGACAACCTGGTAGCCCA
>JASLXG010000143.1 GCA_030740435.1 Alphaproteobacteria bacterium
TGGTGGGCGCGGCTGGGATTGAACCAGCGACCCCTACGATGTCAACGTAGTGCTCTCCCGCTGAGCTACGCGCCCGGTTTCGCGGCTCCGCCGCGAGGCTATGCGGTTTACAACGATTGCCCCAGGCTGACAAGGGCCGCCCAACACGAACGAGCCCCTGTGGGGCCGTGCCGCTTGCCCCGGCCCGGCCTCTCGGCACACAATGCGGCCCATGAGCGCCCTCGACCAACCCGACGACGAAGCCTTGCCGCCTTTCGAGGTGCTGGCACCCTCGCAGCAGACGGTGCCGCTGGTCTTCGTCTCGCCCCATTCCGGGGCCGATTATCCGGCCGAGTTTCTGGCCGGCTCGGCTCTCGATCCGGTGACGCTCAGGCGCTCCGAGGACAGCTTCGTCGACGAGCTTTTCGCCGCCGCGCCGCAAGTCGGCGCGCCATTGCTGCGGGCCAATTTTCCGCGGGCCTACTTGGATCCCAACCGCGAGCCCTGGGAGCTCGACCCGGCCATGTTCGACGGGCCGCTGCCTGACCACGTCAACAGCGAATCCCAGCGCGTCGCTGGCGGGCTCGGCACCATCCCCCGGGTGGTCGCCTCGGGGGCCGAGATCTATCGCGAGAAGCTCTCGTTCGCCGAGGCCGAACGCCGCGTCAACGAGCTCTACAAGCCCTTTCACGCCACGCTCACGACGCTGATCGACGAGACGCTGGAGGAATTCGGCTGCGCCGTGCTGATCGATTGCCATTCCATGCCGGCCGTCGGCGGGCCCATGGACAAGGACCGCGGCCACGAACGGCTCGAGATCGTGCTCGGCGACCGCTTCGGCACCAGTTGCGCCCGCGCCGTCAGCGACGCCGCCGAGGAGACGCTGGACGAGTTGGGCTGCACGGTAGGGCGCAACAACCCCTACGCCGGCGGCTTCATCACGCGCAACTACGGCCGCCCGGCCGGCGGCATCCACGCCCTGCAGATCGAAATCAAGCGCTCGCTCTATATGGACGAGCGCCGCATCGAGCGCCTGCCACGCCTGCGCCAGATGACCGGCCACATGCGCCGCCTGATCGGCGACCTAGCCAAGCTCGAACGCGACGCCCTGATGCCGCCGCGCTAGCACAGCCGCGGGCTGTTTTTTTTGCTGTCCCGTGCAGTCCCTATCTGAACAGGTACACCGTACATGAGCGAATACGATGTCATCGTCGTCGGCGCCGGCAATGCCGCCCTTTGTGCCGCGCTCTCGGCGCGCCAGGCCGGCGCTTCGGTGGCCGTGCTGGAGCGCGCTTCCGAGGACGAGCGCGGCGGCAACTCGCGCTTCACGGCCGGCGCCATGCGCGTGGTCTACGACGGCCTCGACGATCTGCTCGAGCTCATGCCCGACCTCACCGACGAAGAGCGCAAGGACGACTTCGGCAGCTATACCTCCGACCAGTTCTTCGACGACATGGCCCGGGTCACCGAGTTCCGCGCCGATCCCGACCTGGTCGAGGTGCTGGTGCACGAGAGCCTGCCGACGCTGAAATGGATGCGCCACTGCGGCGTCCGTTTCCTGCCGCTTTACAGCCGCCAGGCCTTCAAGGTGGGCAACCGTTTCAAGTTCTGGGGCGGCCTCACCGTGGAAGCCTGGGGCGGCGGCGAGGGACTGGTGACGGCGCTGCACGACGCGGCCGCCAAGGCCGGCATCGAGGTGCTCTACGGCACCCGGGCGCTGGCCTTGCTGCAGGACGACGAGGGCGCGGTCGTGGGGGTCCGCGCCCGCCAGGGGGGGCGGCGCCGCGAGTTGGCCGCCGGGGCCGTGGTGCTGGCCTCGGGCGGCTTCGAATCCAATGCCGAATGGCGCACGCGTTACCTGGGCCCGGGCTGGGACCTGGCCAAGGTGCGCGGCACCCGCTTCAACACCGGCGACGGCATCGCCATGGCGCTGGAAGCCGGCGCCATGCCGTGTGGCAACTGGTCGGGCAGCCACGCCGTGGGCTGGGACCGCAACGCCCCCGAGTTCGGCGACCTGGCGGTGGGCGACGGCTTCCAAAAGCATTCGTATCCTTTCGGCATCATGGTCAACGCCCGCGGCCAGCGCTTCGTCGACGAGGGGGCGGATTTCAGGAACTACACCTACGCCAAGTATGGCGCGGAGGTGCTGCGCCAGCCCGGCCAATTCGCCTGGCAGGTCTTCGACGCCAAGGTGACGCACCTCCTGCGCGACGAATACCGCATCCGCCAGGTGACCAAGGCCAGCGCCGCTAGTCTCGAGGAGCTGGCCGGGAAGCTCGACGACGTCGATGCGGCCGGATTCCTGGAAACGGTCCGGGCTTTCAATGCCGCCGTCCAAGAGGGCGTGCCCTTCGACCCCACGGTCAAGGACGGCCGCGGCACGGCGGGTTTAGCGCTGGCCAAATCAAACTGGGCCAACGCCCTCGACCAGCCGCCCTTCGAGGCTTATGCCGTGACCTGCGGCGTCACCTTCACCTTCGGCGGCCTCAAGATCGACACCCAAGCCCGGGTCATCGACAGCGAAGGCGTGGCCATGCCCGGCCTCTATGCCGCCGGCGAGCTGGTGGGCGGGCTTTTTTACTTCAACTATCCCGGCGGCACCGGGCTCACTTCGGGCGCCGTCTTCGGCCGCATCGCCGGCTCGGGCGCGGCTTCAAGTGCCGGGGAGAAAACATCATGACCGCGTCCATCGGCTTCATCGGCACCGGCGTCATGGGCGAGCCCATGTGCCGCAACATGGCGCAAAAATGCGGCCGGACGGTCATCGCCTACGACCTCGATCCCGAACCGCTGGCGCGGCTGGCCGAGGTTGGCGTGGTGGCCACCGATTCAGTGGCTGCCGTGGCCCAGGCAACCGAGCTCGTGTTCTTGTCGCTGCCCGGCGGCGAGCAACTGTCCGAGGTTTGCGAGGCGCCCGGCGGCCTGCTGGAAAGCTGCGGCGCCGGCCAGACCGTGGTCGACACCAGTACCTCGCCGGTGGCCTTGAGCCGCGAGCTGGCGGCCCGTTTCGCCGAGCGCGGCATCGACTATGCCGACGCCCCCATCGCCCGCACCCGCCAGGCGGCCATCGAGGGCACGCTCTCGATCATGGTGGGCGCCGGCGCCGAGGTTTTTGCCCGCATCCAGCCGCTGCTGGCCTGTTGCGCCAGCGAGGTCAGCCACTGCGGCCCGGTGGGTGCCGGCCAGGTCGTCAAGCTCATGAACAACATGGTGCTGGTGCAGACCGTGCTGGCGCTTTCCGAGGCCCTGACCATCGGGCGCCGGGCCGGCCTCGAGGGCGAGGTGCTCTATGAGACCCTGACCAAGGGCTCGGCCGACAGCTTTGCGCTAAGGAACCACGGGATGAAGGCGTTGCTGCCGGGCCAGTTCCCGGAGCGCGCCTTTTCCACCGAATACGCCCAGAAGGATCTGCGTTACGCCCTCGAGCTGGCGGCCGAGACGGGAGTTGCGGCGAGCGGCGCCGTGAACGCGGCGGCGGCGCTGGAGGCCAGCCGCCAGGCCGGTTTCGGCGCCAACTACTGGCCGGCGCTGATCAATGTGGTGGACCCGGGAGGCAAGGGATAGACCCTGTCATGGCCGATCCCATCATCCGCGAGGCGGGAGAAGGCGACCTGACCCGGGTGCAAGCGATCTACGCCCACTACGTGCTCAACGGCCTGGCCTCGTTCGAGGAAGAGGCGCCGGACCTGGCCGAAATCAACCGCCGCTTTCGAGCCACCAAAGGCGCCGGTTTTCCCTATCTTGTGGCCGAGTTCGAGGGCCGGGTCGTCGGCTATGCCTATGCCGGCCCCTACCGCGCCCGGCCAGCCTACCGCTACAGCGTGGAGAATTCGGTCTACGTGGCGCCCGAGGCGCTGCGGCGCG
>JASLXG010000144.1 GCA_030740435.1 Alphaproteobacteria bacterium
CACAAACCGACCAAAAAATGAATCCTAAATAGCAAGAAAACACCGTCCCAAGCTATGATTTCCTGCAATGCGAAAGGTGCCTAATCCGCAAAACCGCGAGCTCTGTCATAGACGTTGGAAATTTTCACAAGGGACGATGGAGACCTCAGCGAAATCCGCGGAAATGGAGCGGATAGTTCCTCTGGGGCAAAGTGGCTATCGGGTGTTTACCACCTGCTCGGCGGTTTTTTCTGGCTGATGAGCATGGTCGGGACGGACTCCAGGTTTCAGGCCGTCAGTTTTTCGGCCCGGCGCACGTTGATGGCGATGCACAGGTGCTGGAGATGAGCGCCGTTCCTCTCAAGGCCGCGATCGCGCGCCTGGGCGTAACCGTACGAACGTTTCATGGTGCCGAAGATGCGCTCCACGTTGGCCCGGATCGGCGCGATCAAATTGTTGCGCTGCTGCTGCCAGTACGGCAGCCCAGGGGCAACGTTAATTGTTTTGTGTCAGGGAGAAGAGGGCAGGCACTCCCTGGGTTGAGTTTTCGTGAATGAAGACGGCGAACAGGATGCGGTCCATGGAGGTTCGATCCTGGAAGACGCCCATGGGTCGGGTACGGCGCCGGATCTCGCGGAATCGGCGTTCGATGGCGTTTGTAATGCGCACGGCCTTGCGCTCCTCGAAGGTTTTGTTACGAAAGCAGGTGAGCAGGTCGTCGAGGTCGTTGCGCAGGCAATCGACGACCTTGGAATAGGTGCTCTGCCAGCTGTCGGCGAAGCGACGGGCGGCCGAGCGCGCCTGGCGGCGGGTGTTGGCGTTGATGATGGCATGGAGGCCGCTCTTGACGGCCTGGTGATCGGCCTTTTTGACCTTGTTCAGCACGTTCCTGATCTTGTGCGCCCAGCAGCGCCGGACGGGGACTTTGGGATAGACCATGGGCAGGGCGGCCAGCAGGCCCGCGCCGCCATCGACGCAGATCATCTCGAGCCGCCGCGATGCCCGCCGATCCCTGTACTGGCGCTCGCTGACGCAGAAGACTCCCCACAGGACATCCATCATGGCCACCCACCGGGACACGCGTCCTCCCTGGGTGCTCGTGGCACAGGGGGTGATTGGTTGCTCCCGGCAGTCTGGCCCGATCCAAGCAGCATAACCCCGCTCGTCTCGGATCACGATGAAGGGTACAGGGGGTGGCGGCAGAAATCGATGACCGGTGCCGAACCCCTTACGACACCGCAATCAGCGCCGCAGCGAAGCGGCGGTTTTCATTGAGCAGCATGTTGTAGGTGCGCGCGGCGGCGCCGGTGTCCATCACTTCCAGGACGATGCCGCGGCTGGCGAAGGCCCGGCGCAGGCCGTCGTCGACAGGCGCCATGGCGGTGCCGCAGCCGAGTAGCAGGAATTCGGGCGGCGGCTCGGCCGTCAGCACGGCCACCAACGAATCCGCCGTTGCCTCGGCCATAGCGCTCACCGGCCAGGGCTCGAAGCGCTCGACGAAGACGATTACGGAGCCCTGGTGACGCCGGCCGTTGATGCGGAATCCGCCGTTGCCGTAGCTTTCTATGAGCTGAAAATCGGCCGGCCGTACGCGGCTCTCTGCCACCGTTCGGGCCGGCTCAGCCGGTTTCCTCGGCTTTGTCCTCGGCCTCGCTGCCGCGGCGCACGCCGAGATAGATCAGCACCGGCGCGGCCACGAAGACCGAGGAATAGGTGCCCACGACGACGCCCCAGATCATGGCGAAGGTGAAGCCGCGGATGACCTCGCCGCCGAAGAAAAAGAGCGTCAGCAGAGCCAGCAGCGTCGTCACCGAGGTCATGGTGGTGCGCGACAACGTCTCGTTGACGCTGACGTCGAGCAGTTCCTTCAGCTCCATGGTGCGATAGCGCCTGAGGTTCTCCCGTACCCGGTCGTAGATGACCACGGTGTCGTTCATGGAATAGCCGACGATGGTCAAAAGGGCGGCGATGATCGAGAGGTTGAATTCGAGGCGCGTCAGCGAAAAGACGCCGATGGTCAGCACCACGTCGTGCACCAGGGCGACGACGGCGCCAACGGAGAACTGCCATTCGAAGCGGAACCAGATGTAGACCAGCATGCAGAACACGGCCAGCAGCACCGCGATGGTGCCGGCTTCCTTCAATTCGTCACTGACCTTGGGGCCGACGAACTCGACGCGGCGGTAGCTGATGCCGGTGCCGATCTCGCGGTCGAGCGCCTTTTTGACCATTTCGACGGCGCGCTGCTGGGCCGTGGCGTCGCCGGCCTGGCGTTCGACCCGGATCAGCACGTCGCGCGGGTCGCCGAATTCCTGCAAGGCCACCTCGCCCAGCCCCAGGCCCGAAAGGGCGCCCCGCATGCGGCCGATCTCGGCCACCTCGGGCGTGCGTACCTCGATCAAGATACCGCCCCGGAAGTCGATGCCGTAGTTGAGGTTCAAGGTGAGGAAGAGAACCACCGAAGCCAGCGCCAAAAAGCCCGAAAGCGCGAAGGCCATGAGGCGGAAACGCAAAAAGGGGATGCTGGTCCGGGCCGGGACGAGGCGCAGCTTGTACATGCTCCGCCCCCCTACAACGGCAACGCCGTGGGCCGGCGCCGGTGCATCCAGATGGTGATCAACAGGCGCGTCAGCAGGATTGCCGTGAACATCGAGGTGGCGATGCCTATGGCCAGCGTGACGCCGAAGCCCTTGACCGGCCCCGAGCCGAAGATGAGCAGCAGCACAGCCGCGATCAGGGTGGTGACGTTGGCGTCGATGATGGTGGTCAACGCCTTTTTGTAACCCGCCTCGATGGCCGCGAAGGGCGTCTTGCCGGTGCGCATTTCCTCGCGGATGCGCTCGAAGATCAGCACGTTGGCGTCCACCGCCATGCCGATGGTCAGCACGATACCGGCGATGCCCGGCAAGGTCAGCGTGGCCTGGAGTACAGAAAGCCCGCCGACGATGAGAAAGAGGTTGGCCAACAGCGCCACGTCCGAGACGATGCCGAAGAGGCCATAGGCCGCCACCATGAAGACCATCACCAGGAGGAAGGCGAAAATGCTGGCGATCTTGCCGGCGCGGATCGAATCGGCGCCCAGGTCGGGCCCGACGCTGCGCTCCTCGAGGATCTTCAAGGGCGCCGGCAGGGCGCCGGCCCTGAGCAGCACCGCCAGATCGTTGGCTTCCTGCACGCTGAAGCGGCCGCTGATGATGCCCGAGCCGCCCAGGATGGGCTCGCGGATCACCGGCGCGCTGATGACCCGGTTGTCGAGCACGATGGCGAAGGGACGGCCGACGTTGGCCTTGGTGGCGTCACCAAAGCGCTTGGCCCCGACGGCGTCGAAGCGGAAGCTGACCACCGGCCGGCCCTGGTCGTAGGTGGGCGCCGCGTCGACCAGCGATTCGCCCGAGACCATGACGCGCTTGCGCACCACGTACTGCACGGGACCTCCCGCCGCCGTGCGTTCGGCATCGTCATCGAGCAATTCCGAGCCCGGCGGCAGACGGCCGCGCTTGGCATCCGAGACCGTGGTCGTCTGGTCGACCAGGCGGAACACCATCTTGGCGGTCTTGCCCAGCAGCCGCTTGATGCGGTCGGGGTTCTTGACGCCGGGAAGTTGAATGAGAATGCGCTCCTCGCCCTGGCGCTGGATGGTGGGCTCGCGGGTGCCCACCTCGTCGACGCGGCGGCGCACGATCTCGATGGATTGTTCCACCGCCGCCCGCTTGCGGTCGTTGATGGCGGCCTCGGTGAGCGTCACGGTGATCAGGCCGGCGCCGGCCTCGACCACCTCGATGTCGTTGCCGCCGCCACCGCCGCCGAAAAGGCTGGGCGCCAGCGGCGTGCCCAGGTCCTTGATGACCTCGAGGGCACGCTCGAACTTGTCGCCCTCACGAATGCGCACGCCGATCGAGGTGCCATCACGCAAGCCCAGGCCGGTATAGCCGATGCGTTCCTTGCGCAAAGCCGAGCGACTGGCATCGATAAGCGATTCCAGGCGTTCCTTGATCACCGCCTGGACGTCGACCTCGAGCAGCAGGTGCGAGCCGCCCTGCAGGTCGAGACCCAGGTTGACCTGCAAATGCGGCAACCAGACGGGTAGGCTGTCGGCGCTCTGGCGGCTGAGGAAATTGGGCAACGAGAGCACCACGCCGCCAAGGCAGAGGACGGCGACGAGGACGATCTTCCAGGTGGGAAAGCTGCGCATCCGGGTGAGGGGAAAACCCTAGTCGGACTTTTTCCTGCCGAACAGCATGTCCAGCAGGCTGCCGCTGGGCTGCGACTGGGTCGCCGAGGCCGCAGCGTCGGTGCCGGGCGCGTTGGCCGCGGCCGGTTCGCTCTTGGCCATCACGGTGGAGAGCGTCGAGCCCACCACCTCCATTTTGATCTTGCTGTCGGCCTCGCCGAACTCGACGATCAGGCGGTCGTTCTCGTTGACCTTAGTGACCTTGCCGATCAGGCCACCACCGGTGACCACGGTGTCGCCGCGGCGCACCGCACCGATCATGGCGCGGTGTTCCTTGGCCTTCTTTTGCTGCGGCCGGATAAGCAGGAAATAGAAGACCGCGAAGATCAGGACCAGCGGCATGATCGCCGTGATATCGAAGCCGCCACCACCGGCGGCCTGGGCGTAGGCCGGTGAAATAAACATCTGAATCCCCTGGACTGGAGCCGCGAGATTGGCCGGACTATAGCGCCAGCCCGGCGCTTTGCAAGCGGTCTCTGGTGGCGGCGCGGTTGACGGCGGTTCGGCTTGTGTCAGCCCGGATTTCTCCCCTGGTCATGGCCTGCGCGGCGCTGTGGCGTCGACAGGGTAGGAGAGCTGCGCCGCGCGATGTGGGGGACATCGGGCAAGCAGCTCGACGCATCCTGTCGGCGCCACAGCGACGCCCGAAGGATCGCGCCCAGGCGCGCGCCCGCTACGTCGAAGTCCGAAGACCGTAGCCCCGCTACGCTCTTCGGACTTCTCCTTGCGGATCGCATCACCTGGGCACGACGCAGGCCGTGACCAGGGGAGAAATCCGGGCTAAGGTCTCGCGGCCCTGGTCCGGCCCTATTCCGCCCGCCATTTCGAGATCACGCCAAAATGACCGACCCCGACCTCACCCCCCTGCTACAGCGCGTCGCCGACGCCCTCGAGCGGCTGTCGCCGCCGCCCGGTGAGACCGTCGACCTGGCCTCGGCCGAGGCCTTCATCTGGCGCGCCGAAAGCGGCCGGCTCGAACCGGTGCCCGAGATCAACAGGGTAGAGCTCGAGTTGCTGCACGGCATCGACCAGGTGCGCGACATCCTGCTCGACAACACGCGCCGCTTCGCCCAGGGCCTGCCGGCCAACAACGCGCTGCTCTGGGGCGCCCGCGGCATGGGCAAGTCGTCGCTGGTCAAGGCCGTGCACGCCACCATCAATGCCGAAACGGCCGGCGCCTTGGCACTGGTCGAGATCCACCGCGAGGACATTCCCTCGCTGCCCCGGCTTTTGCATCTATGCGCCGACAGCACCAGGCATTGCCTGCTGTTTTGCGACGATCTTTCGTTCGGCAGCGAGGACACCAGCTACAAGTCGCTAAAGGCGGTGCTCGAGGGCGGCATCGAGGGCCGGCCGGAAAACGTTATCTTCTACGCCACCAGCAACCGCCGCCACCTGATGCCCCGCGACATGATCGAGAACGAACGCTCGACCGCCATCAATCCGGCCGAGGCGGTGGAGGAAAAGGTCTCGCTCTCGGACCGTTTCGGCCTTTGGCTCGGCTTCCATGGCTGCAGCCAGGAGCAGTACCTGACCATGATCGGGGGCTACGCCGAGCATTACGGCCTGGCCGGCGACGCCGCGACGCTGCGCCCGCAAGCCATCGAATGGGCCGCCACCCGCGGCGCCCGCTCGGGCCGCGTGGCCTGGCAATTCATCCAGGACCTGGCCGGCCGCCAGGGGAAAAGGCTGGGATAGCGCGGCGCAGGATTATTTGGCTGCTAATGCAGCGTCGCCAACGCGTCTTTGGTATACGGCAGGATCTCATCGTAGCGGCCTTCGCGCACCAACTGCGGCCAGGTCGGATTGGTGATGAGGATACGGCCGACGGCGACGAGGTCGAATTCCTCGCGTTCCAACCGCGCCAGCAACTCGTCGATCTTGGTCACCTTGGCCTCGCCCTCGGTGAAGGTGTTGATGAAGTCGTCGTCCAATCCGATGCTGCCCACGGTGATGGTCGGTTTGCCGCTGATCTGGCGCGTCCAGCCGGCCAGGTTGAGGTCGGAGCCCTCGAACTCGGGCAACCAGAAGCGCCGCGTCGAGCAGTGGAAGATGTCGACCCCGGCCTCTATCAGCGGCGCCAGGAAAGCCTCCAACTCGGCCGGATTTTGCGCCAACTTGGCCGGAAAATCCTGCTGCTTCCACTGCGAAAAGCGCAGCACGATGGGATAGTCCGGCCCCACCCGGGCGCGCACCGCGGCGGTGATCTGGGCGCTGAAAAGCGTGCGTTTGACCAGGTCGCCGCCATAGTCGTCGTCGCGCTGGTTGGTGCCCTCCCAGAAGAACTGGTCCAAGAGATAACCATGCGCGCCGTGCAGCTCGACACCGTCGAAACCCAGACGCTGGGCCTCGCCGGCCGCCTTGGCGAAGGCCTCGACGATGTCGTCGATGTCGGCCTGGGTCATGGCCCGGCCGCGTTCCTTGCCCGGCAACAGGAGCCCCGAGGGCCCGACGCTGGGCTCGTCGGGATGGGCGCCGGTGCCCGGCTTGCGCATGGTGCCGTGGTGCCAGAGCTGGGGCATGATGACGCCGCCGGCGTCATGCACCTCATTGACCACATGTTGCCAGCCGGCCAGGGCATCGTCGCCGTGAAAGCGCGGGATGTCGGCGCTGCCCGAGGCGGCGGCGTGATCGACCGTGGTGCCTTCGGTAATGATCAGGCCGGTGCCGCCTTCGACGCGGCGGCGGTAGTAGGCCGCGACGTCGGGGCCGGGCACGCCGCCGGGCGACTTGTAGCGTGTCATGGGCGCCATCACCAGGCGGTTGGGACACTTCAGGGTGCCGAAGCTGCAGGGCTCGTAAAGCTTATCGCTCATGGTGGGATCCGTGGATTGGGGGGGACGGGACCACCATCCTGTCAACTTTTCCGCACTCCGGCCAGGCCCCAGTCAACCGCGCTGTCGCCACAGCGTGTTCGCCAGCACGCCGATGCTGCGCTCGATGGCCTCGGCGGCATCGAGGCAAAGATCCTCGCGAAAACGCCGGCCGATGATCTGCACGCCCAGCGGCCAGCCGCCCTCGAGTCCCGTCGGCACCACGGCGGCCGGCAGCCCCAAGTAATTCATACCAAAGCTGTAGATGGCGGCATCGAAGATGTCCTTGATGTATTCCGGGCCCTGGGCGTCCTCGTTCCAGCCATAGAGGGTTCGCATCAGGAAAGGCGTCAACACCAGCGGATAGTCCTCGAGAAAGAGGTTCCAGGCCCGGGTCAGGCGGGTGCGATCGGCCAGGGCGCGGATCAGTGCCGGAGGCTCGGCCGGGACCATCAGTTCATAGTATTCGTCGAACATGCGCTGGATGGTCTCGCTGCCGAACTGGCGGATGGCCGGGTCCATCAGCAGCTTGACCTCGCCCATGGTGTTGGTTCGCCAGGCCTCGGCGATCTCCGGCATCAGCGGCGGCTCGGTCTCCTCGACGGCGTATCCGGCGTCGCTCAGCACCCCGGCGGCGCGGTCGACGGCGGCCGTGATCAGCGGATCTATGGCATAGCCATGCGCATTGCGCGTCACCGCCACCTTGATGGGCGATGGCGGCGGTGGGCCACCAAAGGGCAGCGGCACGTGCCAGGGATCGCGGGCATCGGGTCGCACCAGCACCTCCATGGCCAGGCGCACGTCGCGCACCTCGCGGGCGATGGCGCCCTGCACCGACATGAGCTGGGCCAAAAGGCCGCGCTCCTCGGGCGCCGAGGGGTTGTAGGCGGCCACCCGGCCCTGGGTCGGCCGCACCGTGGCGGTGCCGCAGGCGAGGGAGGGAAAGCGCAGCGAGCCGCCGATGTCGTTGCCGTGCGCGATGGGGCCGAAGCCCATCACCGTGGCCGCCGCGGCCCCACCGGACGAGCCGCCGGGCGAGCGCGTCTCGTCCCAGGGATTGATGGTGCGGCCGTGCAGCGGATTGTCGGTGGTGGCGCGGAAGGAGAACTCGGGCGTGTTGGTGCGGCCGACGACAATGGCCCCGGCATTTCGCAAATTCCGCACCACCGGCGCATCGTCGGGCGCGATGACGCCGGCAAAGGCGGCGACGCCGTTGGGCGTGGCGCGGCCCGCTTGGTCGACGTTTTCCTTGATCGTCACCGGCACGCCGTGCAGCGGGCCCAGCGGGCCATCGGCGGCCAAAATACTGTCGTGCCCGGCGGCCTCGGCCAGGGCCTCTTCCGTGAGGTCGTCGACGATGGCGTTGATCTCGCCGTTTTCGGCCCGGATGCGTTCAACCACGCTGCCCACGGCATCCTGGCACGAGAGCCGTTTGTCGCGGATGGCCTGAGCCAGGTCGCAGGCGCTCCACTGCCAAAGTTCACGATTCTCAGTCATCGGCTGCTCCTTGCTGCAAGGGGCGCGAGGCGCCATTTTCCAAACGATATTCAAGTTCCTCGCGGGCCACGCGGCCCTGCTCGACGAGGCGGGCGAGGTGGGCCTCGGTAGTGCTGGAATACCAGGGACAGACCTCCAGCGCCATGGGGCTGTAGAGCAGCACGTCGAGCTGCTCGCAGGTGCGGGGCCCCTGCGATAGTTCCTCGAGAATGCGTTCCTCGCGGCGCACCAGAAAACCCCGGGTCTTTTCCACCTGGACCGCGAAATCGCCATTCAGCGCGCCATGGGCGGGAAAGGCCCGTTCAACCTCGAGCTTGGCGACACGCTCGAGGCTTTCGAGGTAGGGCACCACGCCGCCGCCGCTGGAGGAATACCAGGGCAGCGAATTGCCCGGCGGCGAGGCGCGCAAGAGATCGCCGGTCACCAGGATGCGCCGGTCGGGCTCATGGAACACCGTCAGGCCGGCATCGTGGCCCGGCGTGTGGTAAAGGCAAAAGCGGTAGCGCCCGATAGCCACCTCGAGGCCCTCCTCGAGGGGCTCGAGTTCCTCGCCATCCAGCACCCAGTCGCCACAGGAGCGGCGGAAATTATCGAGAATATCGTAATGCTCGAGCCGGGGCGCGATGGTGCGCACGAAATCCGGCAGCACGGCGTTCTCCTGGACCTTGGGGTCGCAGGCCTCGGCCATGGAGCCGGGCGGGATGAAAACCCGTGGCGCCGCGAAGCGCTTGACGAAGTTGACGCCGCCGACGTGATCGGTGTGGCCGTGGGTGAGGTAGATGCTGTGGATGTCGGCCAGCCCGAAGCCGAGCTCGGCCACGCATTTCTCCAGCACGATGGCGGTCTCGCCGCCGTTGAGGCCGGCATCCACCAGGTTGAGGCCATCGTCATCGACAATCACGAGAATGTTGGCCGAGGCCGGCCAGGCCACGTTGGTGAACTGGATGAAGAAGGAATCCTCGGCAATGGTTTCCAGCCGGTACACCCGCGCGCCCCTCGCTTGTCTCTGTCAGGAGCCGGCGGTGGTGCAGAAGCTGCGATTGCGCCCGGCGCTTTTGGCGGCGTAAAGCTGGCCGTCGGCGCTCTCCAGCAGCCCGCTCGGGTCGTTGCCGGCGGCGGGCTTGAAACTGGCGCCGCCCACGCTGACGGTGACGCTGTCGCCAGCCGGGGAATATTCGTGCTCGAGGTGCAGATCACTCACCGCCCGGCATAGCGCCGCGCCCATTATGGCGGTGCCCTCGGCATCGGTTTCCGGCAGCACGCAGGCGAACTCCTCGCCGCCATAGCGGGCACAGAGGTCGGCCGGCCGTTTCAGCGCCGCCTCGAGGGCCCGGGCGACACGGATCAGGCAGTCGTCGCCGGCGCCATGGCCGTAGTTGTCGTTGAACAGCTTGAAGTGGTCGATGTCGATCATCAGCAGCGACAGCCAGGCCTCGTTACGCAAGGCGCGCCGCCATTCCTGGTCGAGGAACTCGTCCAAGGCACGGCGGTTGGCAATGCCGGTGTCAGGCCGTCGCGCAGCGACAAGGTCTTCAGGGTGTCGCGATGGCGCTTGAGCTCGAGATGGTTACGTACCCGCATCTTGACGATCTCGGGATTGATGGGCTTGGCGATGTAGTCAATGGCGCCCATCTCCAGGCCCTTGACCTCCTGCTCGATCCTGCCCAGCGCGGTGAGAAAGACCACGGGAATGTCGCTGGTCAAGGGGGTCGGACTTGAGGCGCTGGCAGACCTCGTAGCCGTCCATGGCCGGCATCATGATGTCGAGCAGGATAAGGTCCGGGTTTTCAGCGGCCGCGAAATCCAGTGCCTCGCCGCCGTTGGCGGCACTGACGACGTTGCACTCCGCGCTCAGGATGGCCTCGATGAGATCGATGTTGAGACTCTCGTCGTCGACCACCAGGACGGTTTGTTCGCTCTCGGACATCAGGCTTCAACCATGCTTTGCCGCCCCGAGCTCCCTCCCACAGGCATCCGGGCCCAGGCCCTGTCTACAGCAAATTGACGGTGATTGAAATCACCCCCAAACGATCCCCGCCGCAGGGTCTGACACCCTGTGATAACATTGGGCGATGAACGACGACCGCGCCGCGCCCGCCGCCTGGCAGCCACCCTCGAGCCTCGAGGAACGGCTGCTTGGCGCGCTGCTGCCGCCCAGGCTCTACTGCCGCTTCCGGGCGCACCGCGAACGCCGCCGTGGCGAGGCCGAACTGGCGCTTTTGCCCTTCCTCTGCGATGCCCACCGGGCCAGCATCGACGTGGGCGCCAACAAGGGCGTCTATACGTATTGGCTGCAGCGCCATTCCCGCCACGTCTACGCCTATGAGCCCAATCCCAAGATCTTCCGCATCCTGGCCCGGGGTGTCCAGGGCAACGTCACGCTCAAGCCCGTGGCGCTTTCGGACCGGAGCGAAACCGCCACCCTCAGGGTGCCCGGCAGCGGCTCGAGCTACTCCAACCAGCGCGCCACCCTGGCGCCGGCCAAGGCGGGGCAGGACTACGGTGAGCTGGCGGTCGAAAGCCGGCGCCTCGA
This sequence comes from Alphaproteobacteria bacterium, assembly GCA_030740435.1. Classification (NCBI taxonomy): domain Bacteria; kingdom Pseudomonadati; phylum Pseudomonadota; class Alphaproteobacteria; species Alphaproteobacteria bacterium. The sequence continues at coordinate 11,054 of JASLXG010000144.1, forward strand.
CGACGAGGGGCTCGAGGACATCGGCTTCATCAAGATCGACGTCGAAGGCCACGAGCTGGCGGTGCTGGCCGGGGCCGCCGAGACCATCACCCGGGATCGTCCGGTGCTGTTGATCGAGATCGAGGAAACCCACAGCGGCCGGGCCATCGAGGACTCCCTGGCGGCCGTCACGGCCTACGGCTACCAGGGGCTGACCCTGATCGGCGGCATGCTTTGCGAACTATCCCGCTTCTCCCCCGAAGCCCACCACCGGGCCCCGGCCCGGCGCCAGGATTATGTCTTCAATTTCATCTTCCTGCCTGTCGATTAAGGCTCGATTATGAGCACGGCCCCGCCCCTGCCACCGGCGCCGCCCAGCTCCACCCCGCCGGGGGCGCCCCCTCCGGGAACCACGCCTCCCGGCTCGCCGGCTCCCCTGTCCGGCGATCGCCAAACTGGCGACGAGACGCAGCGCCAGCCGGCGGCCGAAGTCCCTGAAAGCGCCGCCAAACCGCAAGAGAAACTCTCGACGGCGCTGAGCGGCCTGCTTCCCGGCGCCGTCCTGCGCGGCACCGTCAGTGGCACGGTGAGCGGTGGCAGCGGCGAGTTGGTGGTCGAGACGGTGGCCAGCGCGCATCGCCTGGTCGGCGAGGTCAAGGTAGCCCCCGGCGATGCCGTCGAGTTGCGCATCGTTTCATTGCAAGCGGGCGTGCAGGCGAACTGCTGTCGGTCAACGGCGAGCCGCGTTCGACGCCGGTGATGCTGGAAAGCGTCGCCACCGCGCCCCGCGAAACCACCGCCCCTCCGAGGCCCGGCACAACCCTCGGCGGCACCGTCATCGCCACGCCCGCGGCGGCTGAAAGCGGGCCACAAAGCGGACCACATAGCGGCCCGCGTCTCGGCCTGAGCGCGGGATCCGCCATCGAGGTGCGGGTGGTTGCAGTGGAATTGCCGCCGGGCGAAACGGCCGAGACCCCGGAAGCGCAAATCCAGGGAATGGTCGTCGAGGCCGCGGCAAACAGCGCCACGCTCGAGACGGCCTCGGGCCGGCTCGAGTTGGCCGTCAGGGGCGCCCAGGCGGGGATGCGCCTCGCCGTTGCCACTACCGAGGCGCCAGCGCCAGCAGTACCGCCGCCGCTGGCCCGCGACGCCATCGTCGCGGCGAAAAAGCCCGAATCCGGCATCGCGATGACCGTTCGCGTCGTCTCGGTCGAGACCCCGCGGATTCAAGGGCCCGTCGTCGAGGCGGCGGAAAACCGCCTCGCCGCTACCGCCACGGAACCCGAATCCACTGCCGCCAGCGCCGCGCCTGTCGTCGCAGTCGAGGTGCCGGTACCCGAAGTTCGAGGCACGGTCGTCGAGGTAGGCGAAAAACGCACCGTGATCGAGACGCCATCGGGACGCCTCAGCCTGGCGCTTTCGGCGCCGCTGCCGCTGGGTACCCGGGTGGTGGCCGAGACCGTGCCCGAGGCGCCGCCGAGGGCAGCGGCAGCGGCACCGCTGGTTCCACAAACCGTGGTGGCCGTCCGGGCCGAGACGGAAATCAAAGTCGGGCAGTCAAGCTTCGCCGCCGGCACCGACCTTGCCCTGCGCATCAATACCATCGAGCCGCCGGCGCCACGCCTTCTGGGCACCGTAGTGGATAGCGCTGCACACCGGGCTGTGATCGAAACCCCGGCTGGCCGCCTCACCCTGGCGCTGACGGGGGCGGCGCTGGGAGCCCGCATCGAGGCGGAGGTGGTAGCCCCACCACCGGACCCAGCAAATCCAACGGCGTCGGCCACGACCGAGTTGGGTTCACTGGTTGCGGCACGGGCCGAGACGGCTCTGACCCTGGGCCGCACCATCGTGGCGCCGCAGGAATCCCTGACGCTGCGCATTGTTTCGATCTCCGACAGCACCGGCGAGCCGCCACGGCTGGCTGGACGGGTGGTGGCTTCGGCTGAAGGACGCACGCGGATTGAGACGCCGATCGGGGAATTGGACTTGGCGGCCGAGGCCAAGGTCGGTCAGGGCCTGCAGCTGGACGTCATCAGCCGCGATGCCGGGGTGCACCGCGCCCTACAGCCGGCCACCCCGGAGCCCCTGGTTCCCGGCCGCCAGGTCGCCGCCGAGATCGTTGGCAGTGGCCAGCCGCTGGTGCTGCGTGTGGTGTCGCTCGAGGCGCCGCGGTTTCAGGGCACAGTCATCGAGGCCTCAGAAAACCGCGCCACGGTCGAGACGGCCTCGGGCCGGCTTGAGTTGGCCCTGTTCGGCGCCGAGCCGGGTACGCGGATCACTGTTGCCACCACCGACGCCCCGCCGCCTGCCGCGCCCGTTCCGCTGAGCCACGAGGCCATCGTCGAGGCCCAACCCGAGACCGGCCCCGCGCTGGCCGTGCGCGTCGTCTCGGTCGAAGCGCCCCAGCTTCAGGGAACCGTCGTCACGGCCACGGAAAGTAGCGCCGTGATCGAGACGGCCTCGGGCCGCATCGAGTTGGCCGTTAGCGGCGCCGAGCCGGGCGCGCGGATCACCGTTGCCACCACCGACGCTCCGCCTCCTGCCGCGCCCGTACCGCTGGCCCGCGAGGCCATCGTCGAGGCCCAACCCGAGACCGGCCCCGCGCTGGCCGTGCGCGTCGTCTCGGTCGAGGCACCGCAGCTTCAGGGAACCGTCGTCGAGGCTTCGGAAAGCCGCGCCGTGATCGAAACGTCCTCGGGCCGCGTCGAGTTGGCCGTTAGCGGTGCCGAGCCAGGTACGCGGATCACCGTTGCCACCACGGACGCTCCGCCGCCTGCCGCGCCCGCACCGCTGACCCCCGAAGCCATCGTCATGGCCCAACCCGAGACCGGGCCGGCGCTGGCCGTTCGTATCGTCGCGCTCGAAGCACCGGCTTTGCGGTTGCGGGCAACCGTCGTGGCGGCCTCGGAGAACCGGGCCGAGGTCGAGACGCCGCTGGGACGGCTGGTTCTGGAGGCCACGGCCGAACCGGGGAGTCGGCTCGACCTCGAGGTTCTCGGCCCCGCCGCCGCAGCCCCACGGCAGCCCAGCGGCACCATCGAAACCGGCCACCAGGTAGCGGCAGAGATCGTCGGCAGCGGCCAGCCCTTGCGACTGCGCGTGACCGCCGTGGAGCCGCCGGTGCCGAGACTTCAGGGCACGGTGGTCGAGGTAGCCGCAAACAGCGCCGTGCTCGAAACAGCCTCGGGCCGGTTGAACCTGCAGCTATCGACGCCGCCGGCCTTGGGAACGCTGATCACCGTGGAGATCGCCGAGACAGCGCCGCCGGCGGCACCGCCACAAGCAGCGCTGCCTCTGGCCATCGACCAGGTGGTGGCGGCACGGGCCGAGACCGAGATCACGGCCGCACCGGCGGCAGTGGCGGCGGGCTCGGTGCTGGCGCTGCGTATCGCTGAAATCGAGGCCCCGGCGGAGCGCCTGCAGGGCCGCGTCGTCGACGCCGGGCCGCAACGGGTTCTGGTCGAGAGCGATGTCGGCCGCCTGAGCCTGAACCTGCCCCCTGACCAAACCCCGCACGAGCTGGCGCTGGGCGCCCGCATCGAGGCCGAGATCGTGCCGCCTGAGACGGCGCCGCCAGCGGCCGAAAATGTCGTCGTGGCACGGGCCGAAAGCGTCCTCACGACCGCCAGCACCATCGTCGCGCCGGACCAGGAATTCGCCCCTGCGCCTGATCTCGGTATCCCAGCCCGTGATCCAGCCCGAGCGCCTAAGCGGCACCGTCGTGGCGACGTCGGAGCGGCACGTACAGGTCGAGACAGCGGCCGGCCGCCTGGTACTGCTGGCCGAAGCGGCCCTGGGGCAGCGCCTGGAATTCGACGTCATCAGCCGCGATGCCACAGTAAAGCAAGCCGTTCAGCGGGCGCTGCCACCGGCCTCCCCCAGAGCCCTCCAACCTGGTCGCCAGGTCGCCGCCGAGGAACTGGCCAGCGGCCAGCCGCTGGTGCTGCGCGTGGTGTCAGCCGAGGCCACGGCGAGGCCCATCGAGGGCCGCGTCGTCGCGGCAGCGGAAAACCGCCTGATCGTCGATACCGGCTCGCGGCGCCTGGCTCTGGACACCGTCAGTCCCCTGCCGCGCGGCCGCATGGTCGAGCTTGAAGTCATCGAGGCGCCCAGCCCCGCCACGCCACAGCCACTGCTGGCCGGCACCGTGGTGGCGGCGACGCTGGAGGCCCCGCCAGCGCTGCCGGAAACCGAGCCCGCGGCGCCGCTCGCCGGTCTGGAGATTGGCACGCCTTTGACGTTACGGGTGAGCGCCGTGGCGTTGCCCGATTCGCAGCCCATCCCCGAGCCCGGTGCCCGCCTCAGAGCGCAGGTCGTGGCGCAGCAGGGAAACCGGGCCATCGTGACAACGGCGGGAGATACGTTTTCCCTGCCCGTCGCAGCCGCCGTCGGTAGCCGGGTGATGCTCGAGCTGACACCGGGCGCCGGGCCGGGGGGGCGCCGGGCCGGGGGTGCGCCTGGTCGAGCCCGGCAGTGAGCCGCTGCCGCCGGCAGCCCCGGCCTCGCCCGGCCCGGCACGCCTGGACGCCGTGATCGCCGGAACCTCCGAGGCCGGACGGCTGCTGCTCGACAGTGCCAGCGCCCGCCTGGCCGTGGCCGGCCTCGAGGGCCGGCCCGGCACCGCCTTGGCCCTTGACCTGGTGAGCCG
>JASLXG010000145.1 GCA_030740435.1 Alphaproteobacteria bacterium
GTGGTGCCCGCTGCCGGACTCGAACCGGCACTCCTGTTAGGGAACGGGATTTTAAGTCCCGAGCGTCTACCAGTTCCGCCAAGCGGGCGCCGCCGGATGATAGCAAGCGCCCGGTGTGTCACAACAGCGAAGAAATAGTGGGGCCTGAGGTTCCCAGGGCCTGAGGTCCCTAACCGGCCTTTTCCACCCGGGCGGCGCAGAACTTGAACTCGGGGATCTTGCCGAAGGGGTCGAGGGCCGGGTTGGTCAGCAGATTGGCCGCCGCCTCGGCATAGCAAAAGGGAATGAAAACCATGCCCGGCGGCACCCAGTCGTCGATCCGGGCCTTCAGCTCGATGCTGCCGCGCCTCGTGGCGACGCGCACCAGGGCGCCGCCCTCGAGTTGCAGCGCCGCCAGGTCATGGGACGAGAAGTGGCCGGAGGCCTCGGGCTCGAGGGCGTCGAGGACGCTGGCCCGGCGGCTCATGGCACCCGAGTGCCAGTGCTCCAGCAAGCGCCCGGTGGTCAGCACCAGGGGATAGTCGGCGTCGGGCAACTCGTCGGGCGGCAAGACCTCGGCCGGCACGAACTTGCCGCGCCCTGAGGCGGTGGGGAAGCCCGAGCCGAAGATCACCTCCTGGCCCGGCTGGTCTTCCGCGCTGCAGGGGTAGGTAACGGCGTCCTCGCGCTCCAGGCGCCGCCAACTGATGCCGGCCAGCGGTTCCATGCAGTGTTGCAGCTCGGCGAAGACCTCTCGGGGGTGGCCGTAGTTCCATTCCAGGCCCAGGCGCCGCGCGATCTCCTGGGTGATCCACAAATCCTGGCGCGCCTCGCCCGGCGGCTCCAGCGCCTGGCGGCCAAGCTGCACGCGGCGGTCCGAGTTGGTGAAGCTGCCGTCCTTTTCGGGAAAGGCCGAGGCCGGCAGGATGACGTCGGCGTAGGCCGCCGTCTCGGTGAGAAAAATGTCCTGCACCACCAGGTGTTCGAGCTTGGCCAGGGCCGCCCGGGCGTGCTCCAGGTCGGGATCCGACATGGCCGGATTCTCGCCCATGATGTACATGCCCTTGATGGTGCCGGCGTGGATGGCCTCGGTGATCTCGACCACGGTCAGGCCTTTGTTTGGATCGAGCTTGGCCTGCCAGAAGTCCTCGAAGTAGCGCTGGTTCTCGGCCACGTCGACGGCCTTGTAGTTGGGGTAGACCATGGGAATGAGGCCCATGTCGGAGGCGCCTTGGACGTTGTTCTGGCCACGCAGCGGATGCAGGCCGCTGCCCGGCCTGCCGATCTGGCCGCACATCAGGGCAAGTGCTATCAGGCAACGCGCGTTGTCGGTGCCGTGGACATGCTGCGATACCCCCATGCCCCAGAAGATCATGGCCCGCTCGGCCCCGGCATAGGCCCGGGCGATCCGGCGCAAGGTCTCGGCCTCGATGCCGCAAATTTCGGCCATGGCCTCGGGGGGAAAGGCCTGCAAGTGCTGGCGGAATTCCGCGAAGCCCTCGGTATGTTCGGCAATGTAGTTCTGGTCGAAAAGCGCCTCGTCGACGATGACGTGCATGATGGCGTTGAGCATGGCGACGTCGGCGCCGGGCTTGAATTGCAGCCAGTGATCGGCGTGGCGGGTAAGCGCCGAGCCCCTGGGGTCCATGACGATCAGCGTCGTGCCGGCCTGGGCCGCGTTCTTGATGAAGCTGGCCGCCACCGGGTGGTTGCTGGTGGTGTTGGAGCCGATGACGACGATGAGGTCGGCGTTGCCGGCTTCCAGGAACGGCGCCGAGACGGCGCCCGAGCCGATGGTCTCCATCAGCGCCGCCACCGACGAGGCATGGCAGAGCCGGGTGCAGTGATCGACGTTGTTGGTGCCAAAACCCACGCGCACCAGCTTCTGAAAAAGATAGGCCTCTTCGTTCGAGCACTTGGCCGAGCCGAAACCGGCCAGCCCGCCTGGCCCCTGGGCATCACGGATGCCTTTCAGGCCGGCGGCGGCGAGGTCGAGGGCTTCGTCCCATTCGGCCTCGCGGAAATGGGCCAGCGGGTTGCCCGGATCGACCTCGGGGGCGGCCTCCTTGGGCGCTCCATCACGCCGAATCAGCGGCCGCTTCAGGCGCTGGGAGTGGGCCACGTAGTCGAAGCCGAACCGGCCCTTGACGCAAAGCCGGCCCAGGTTGGCGGGGCCGTCGCGGCCTTCGACGGCGACGATGGTGTTGTCCTCGACGTGGTAGGTGATCTGGCAACCGACGCCGCAATAGGGACAGAGGCTGGCGACCTGGCGTTCGGCCCGCCGAGCCCCGGCCGCCGGCAATAGCGCCCCGGTGGGGCATGATTGCACGCATTCGCCGCAGGCCACGCAACTGCTCTCGCCCAAGGGGTCGGCGCAGTCGAAGACGATCCGTGAATTGGCGCCGCGCCAGGCCATGCCGATGACGTCGTTGACCTGCACCTCGCGGCAGGCCCGCAGGCAATTCGTGCAATGGATGCAGGCCGCCAGATCGATGGCCATGGCGGGGTGGCTGGCATCGGGCGGGGGCGCCTGGCGGGCGGGGAAGCGGCTGCTGCTTTGCCCCACCATCTCGGCCATTTGCCAAAAGCGCGAATCCGCATCGGGGCCGGCCGCCCGCGCCGGCTGGTCGGCGACCAGCAGCTCCATCACCGTCCGCTGCGCCGCCCGCACCCGGTCGGAGCCGGTGCTGACCTTCATGCCGGCCGTGGGCTGGCGCAGGCAACTGGCGGCCAGGTTGCGCTCGCCCTCGACCTCGACCAGGCAAAGCCGGCAGTTGCCGTCGGCCCGGTAATGGCGGTTGAGGCCGGAACAGAGGTGGGGAATTTCCCGGCCCAGGCGGCGGGCGACCTCAAACAGCGTCTCGCCCGGCCCGGCCTCCACGGCCTCGCCGTCGAGCTCGAAGGTGACCGCATCGCTCACGAGACTTCCTCCGGCCAGTAGCGCAGCAGGCTGGCGAAGACGTTGGGCGCGGCCTGCCCCAGGCCGCAGATCGAGGCCTCGGTCATGGCCCGGCCGAGCTCGCCCAGCAGCTCTCCGTCCCAGCTCTCCTCGGCCATCAGCGCCAGCGCCTTTTCGCAGCCCAAGCGACACGGCGTGCATTGGCCGCAGCTCTCGTCAGCGAAAAAGCCCATCAGGTTCCGGGCCACCTGGCCCAGGTTGTCGTGCTGCGAAAGCACGATGATGGCGGCCGAGCCGATGAAGGCGCCGTGCTCCTCCAGGCTGCCGAAATCAAGCGCCACGTCGGCCAGGCGGGCCGGCAGGATGCCGCCCGAGGCACCGCCGGGCAGGTAGGCCTCGAGCCGGTGGCCCTCGGCCATGCCGCCGCAATGCTCGGCGATCAGCTCGTTCAGCGTGATGCCGGCCGGGGCCAGCTTGACACCCGGCTGGCGCACCCGGCCGGAGACCGAAAAGCTGCGCCAGCCCGAGGCGCCGTGGCGGCCGGCCCCGTTGAACCAGGCGGCGCCCCGTTCGACGATGTCACGTACCCAATGCAGGGTTTCGACGTTGTTGATGAGCGTAGGCCGGCCGAACAATCCGGCCTGGCTGGGAAAGGGCGGCTTGTGGCGGGGCAGGCCGCGGCGTCCTTCGAGGCTTTCCAGCATGGCCGATTCCTCGCCGCAAATGTAGGCCCCGGCGCCACGGCGCAAGTGAATGGCCGGCAGCTCGGCGATGTCGCCGGCCCGCAGGGCCGGGATTTCCCGTTCCAGCCAGGCTCGGATCTGCGGATATTCGTCCCTGAGATAGATATATATGGCCTCGGCGCCGACCGCCCAGGCCGCGATCAGCGCCCCCTCCAACATTCGGTGGGGGTCGCTCTCCAGGTAATGGCGATCCTTGAAGGTGCCGGGTTCGCCCTCGTCGGCGTTGACCACGAGATAGCGCGGCGCCGCCTCGGCCGCCACCAGGCGCCATTTCCGGGCCGCCGGAAAGCCGGCGCCACCCAGGCCCCTGAGGCCGGCCGCCTCGAGCTCGGCGATGATGTCGTCGGGCTGGCGCTGACCCTCACGGCACGATTGGTAAAGCGCGTAGCCGCCGCCCTGGCGGTAGGCGGCAAAGTCGCTGCCCGAGACCGTGGGCGCGGCGCTGGCACCTGCCTCGAGGGCCTTGGCGACGCCGTCGGGCGTGGCTTGCGTGAGATGATTGTGACCCAGCGCCACCACCGGCGCGGCCTCGCAGCGCCCCATGCAGGGCGCCGCCTTAAGCCGCACCGAGGAGTCCGTGCGGGCGGCCAGGGCGGCAAACAGCTCGGCCGCACCCTCCAGCGCACAGGGCAGGCCTTCGCACACCCGCAGCACCAGCGGGGCGCTCTCGTCGGCCTCCTCGACCACCTCGAAGTGGGCGTAGAACGTGGCCACCTCGAAGACCTCGGCCTGGCTCAGTCCAAGCTCCTCGGCCAGGGCCGCCAGCAGGGCCAGCGGTAGCTGGCGCTGCTGGTCCTGGATGCGGTGCAGAAACTCGAGCAAGAGATCGCGCCGCCGTTCTCCGTCGCCGAGCAGCTGGCGCACGAGCCCGCGCGCCGCTGGCGTCGCCTGACGGCCCTTGTTGTGGGTGCCGCGGCCGCGGCCGGTATTTGCGCGCTTCGCCATCTCGTCGAGGACTGTGGCAAAAGGCCGGGATTTTGTAAAACCCGGATTCGTCGAACCGCCATTGTTTACCTCGCTCATGCGTTATTATGCTGCAAGAAGATGCGGCGGACAGGGGGAGGGGCATGGATGACGTGACGCTGGCGGCGCTGCTGTCGTCGCGGCTCTGCCATGACCTTTCCGGGCCGGTGGGCGCCATCGGCAACGGCGTCGAGATGCTCGAGGGCGAAGACGATCCCGAGATGCGCCGCCAAGTCATCGAGTTGATGGCTTTCAGTGCCGGCGAAGCCCGGCGCCGGCTTGAATTCTACCGTCTGGCCTACGGCGCTCCCGGCGGTCTTGGGGCGGCCGTTCCCTTGGCCGAGGCACGGCGTGCGGCGCGACACTATTTCGAGACCCACAAGGCCGAACTTGATTGGCCCGAGGCGGCAGAGGAGGGGTCGCCCGAACTGCCGCCCGAGGCGGTGCGTCTTTTGCTCAACCTGGTGCTGCTGGGGGGCGAAGCCCTGGCCCGTGGCGGCAGCGTAGCCGTGCGCCTGGCGTTTGCCGCCGGATCGTTTTCGCTGGCGCTGGAGGCGAGCGGGCCCGGCGCCGCCCTCGATGCCGCCGAAGCAGCGGCGCTGCTTGGCCAAGTGGTGCCCGAGGCGCTGGATTCCCGCTCCGTGCAACCCTACTTTGCGGCACGCTTGGCGGCGGGGCTGGGGTGCGAAGTGGAGATCGCAGCCGATCAACCCGATCGGATCGTTTTGCGGGCGGCCATCCCTCTATAGGCATGTCCAGTGCATCCCTCAAGGCTGATCGAGGGGACAACGAATTTCTGGAAATTACCTTTTGTTAACCCAGATTCAGACCTTGTTAACTGAATCCCGGAATTATTCCAATCTGGTCTGCCCGCGGCCTTGGACAGGGAGCAGATAGGACAGAAAAGAAGACGGAAGGTTGGCAGAGCCATGGACGAACTTCTTACGGAATTTTTGACCGAGACGAACGAGTCGCTGGAGGTCATCGACAACGAACTGGTGACGCTGGAGAAGAACCCGGACAGCCCGGAGATCCTCGACAACATTTTCCGCCTGGTCCACACCATCAAGGGGACCTGCGGCTTTTTGGGCCTGCCGCGTCTGGAAAGCGTGGCCCATTCGGCGGAGAACATCCTGGGCAAGGTGCGCGACGGCGTACTGCCGATCAGCGGCGAGATCGTGACCATCGTGCTGGAGGCCTTGGATCGGCTGAAGTTGATCATGGCTGAGCTCGAGGCCACGGAGGCCGAGCCCGAGGGCGACGACCAGGAGCTGATCCAGCGGCTTGACGCGGCCGCGGCCGGGGTGTCGCTCGATGGCGCGGCGGCGCCCGAGCCCGAGCCCGAACCCGAGCCCGAGCCCGAGCCGGCGGCGGCGGCGGTCGAGATTCCCACCGGGGGCTTCGACGAGGCGCTGGGGCGCGAGCTCAAGCAGGGCGAGGTGGCGCTCGACGAACTGGAGCGCATATTCCAGGAGACCGAGACCTTGGAGCCGGGGGATGCGCCGGCCGAGCAGCCGGCCGAGCAGCCCGAGCCCGCCGAGGTCTCGGCGGCCGAGGCGGCTTTGGCGGCGGCCGATGCCGAGCCGGCGGCCAAACCGGCAACGCCGGCCACGAGCGAGAAGAAGGAAGCCGAGGCGGCCACCGGGGGCAAGGGAGCGGTTGAGAAGTCGACGGCGTCGCAGAGCATTCGGGTCAGCGTCGACGTGCTGGAGAACCTGATGAACATGGTCAGCGAGCTGGTGCTGACGCGCAACCAGCTGCTGCAGCTGGCGCGCAACCAGACGGACAGCGAGTTCACGGTGCCGCTGCAGGGCCTGAGCCACGTCACCTCGGAGCTTCAGGAAGGCGTCATGAAGACGCGCATGCAGCCCATCGGCAATGCCTGGGCCAAGCTGCCGCGCATCGTGCGTGACCTGGCGCACGAGTTGGACAAGAAGATCGACCTGGAGATGCTGGGCGCCGATACCGAGCTCGACCGCCAGGTGCTGGAGCTGATCAAGGACCCGCTGACGCACATGGTGCGGAACTCGGCCGACCACGGCCTGGAGATGCCGGCGGAGCGCCTGGCGGCGAACAAGCCGGAGATCGGCAAGGTGGTGCTGAACGCCTATCACGAGGGCGGCCACATCATCATCGAGATCAAGGACGACGGGGCCGGCATCGACGTCAACCGGGTCAAGGAGAAGGCCCTGGAGAACGGCCTGACGACGGAGGCCGAGCTCGAGGACATGACGGACCAGCAGGCCCTGCGTTTCGTCTTCCGGGCGGGTTTTTCGACGGCCAAGGTTGTGACCAGCGTCTCGGGCCGGGGCGTCGGCATGGACGTGGTGCGGACCAACATCGAGAAGATCGGCGGCACGGTGGACGTCAAGTCGGAGATGGGCAAGGGCTCGACCTTCACGATCAAGATCCCGCTGACGCTGGCCATCGTTTCGGCGCTGATCGTGGAGTGCGCCGGCGAGCGCTTCGCCATCCCGCAGATCAGCGTGCTCGAACTGGTGCGGGCCTCGGACGATTCGGAGCACCGCATCGAGGAGATCCACGGCACGCCGGTGCTGCGCTTGCGCAACCGGCTGCTGCCGCTGCTGCAGTTGCGCGACATCCTGGGTCTGGGCGGTGCCTCGTCGGGGCTGCTGGCGGAGGCTGTGACGGAGACTGTGGTAGAGGCCGCGGAAGAGACTGTGGAGGATGCCGGCGAGGAAGTGGCCGCGGCCCAGGCCGATGGGGCCATCGAAGATGCCGCCGAGGCGGCCGGCGGGGCCGTCAACCAGGAAGCCTTCATCGTGGTGGCGCAAGTGGGCATCTATCGTTTCGGCATCGTCGTCGACCGGGTCTTCGATACCGAGGAGATCGTGGTCAAGCCGGTGGCGCCGCTGCTGCGTCACGTCAAGGAATTCTCGGGCAACACCATCCTGGGCGACGGCAGCGTGATCATGATCCTCGATCCTAACGGCCTGGCCGAGGCCGGCGGCGAGACCGGCGTCTCGGAGGTCGAGGAATACGAGGAGGCCACGGTGGGCACGGGGACGTGGGGCGAGGAACAGGTTGCGCTGCTGGTCTTCCGGGCCGGCGACGACGAGCCCAAGGCGGTGCCGCTGTCGCTGGTGGCGCGTCTCGAGGAGGTCGATGTCGAGACCATCGAGTACTCGAACGACCGCATGGTGGTGCAGTACCGGGGGCATTTGATGCCGCTGGTGAAGATCTCGGCGGAGGTCGAGATCCGCGAGGCGGGGCGGCAGCCGATCCTGGTGTTCGCTGACGGCGAGCGTTCGATGGGCCTGGTGGTCGACGAGATCGTCGATATCATCGAGGACCACCTGAAGATCGAGCTCTCCTCGGAGCGCGAGGGTCTGGTGGGCAGCGCCGTGGTCAACGGCAAGGCGACGGGCATCGTCGACGCGGCCTATTATCTGACCCAGGCCTTCGGCGACTGGTTCAAGTCGGCCGACGTGCCGCTGGGCGAGGGCGCCGCGCGGCAGCGGGTGCTGCTGATCGATGACAGCCCCTTCTTCCGCAACCTGCTGACGCCGGTGCTTTCGACGGCGGGCTATGCGGTGATCACGGCCGAGAGCGGCGACGCGGCGCTGATGCTGCGCGACCAGGGCGAACAGTTCGACGTCATCATCAGCGACATCGAGATGCCGGGCATGACGGGCTTCGACTTCGCCCGCTCGGTGAAGGGGGGCGGGCGCTGGCAGGAGGTACCCTTGATCGCGCTGAGCTCCCATACCACGCCGGCCGATCAGGACAAGGGCCGCGAGGCGGGCTTCGACGATTACGTGGCCAAGCATGACCGCGATGGCCTGATTGAATCCCTGAATGACATCGGAGGCGTGGCATGAGCGCGATCAATGAGGGCTGGGACGATCGCCAGGCTGTCGAAAACGAGCAGTTCGTCACCATCACCATCGCCGACCAACTCTTCGGCATTCCGGTGCTGACGGTTCACGACGTCCTGGTGGCTCAGAAAATTACGCCAATTCCGCTGGCCCCGCCGGAAGTTGCAGGAGCGCTCAACCTGCGCGGACGCATCGTTACCGCTATCGATGTTCGGCGGGCCTTGGGTCTCATGCCGCGCGAGGGTGACGATCCGGGCATGTATGTGGTGGTTGAGCACGGCGAGGAATTGTACAGCTTGATTGTCGATACCGTCGGTGAAGTCATGGACTTGCCCTCCGACGCCTACGAGCGTCCACCGACGACGCTCGAGGTGCGCTGGCGCGACGTGACAATGGGGATTTATCGGCTAGAGGGTCAGCTTTTGCTGGTTCTCGACGTTGAACCGCTGCTGGATTTTGATAAAGCCAACGCCGCTTGAAGCCGGGTAAGATGGCATTCCAAGCCACCGGCCGAGGCACAGGCTCGGGGCCTGGCGAATTTAGGCTTTGTGCCCTCTGGTGAATGGCCGCGGATCGGAGAACAGTTGATGAAGTCCTGTCTGGTCGTCGATGATTCAAAGGTTATTCGCATGGTTGCCCGGCGCATCCTGGAAGGGCTGGACTTCGAGGTCGACGAGGCCGCTGATGGCAAGGAGGCGCTGGATGCCTGCCTGCGCAAGATGCCGGACGCGGTGTTGCTGGATTGGAACATGCTGGTGATGAGCGGCATCGAGTACCTTCGCGAATTGCGCAAGAGCGAAGGTGGCGATCATCCGATTGTGGTCTTTTGCACCACGGAGAATGACCTCGATCATATACGCGAGGCCATGGAAGCGGGGGCGAACGAGTACATCATGAAGCCCTTCGACAGCGACATCCTTGAAGCCAAGTTCGCGCAGGTTGGTATTCTCTAGTTTTTCCAGGGTAGGGGCCGCAAGGACTAATGACGACGGAGGGTGCGCCAGGCGCGACCAACGCGAAGTCAGGCCCAGCCGGACCGCTGCGGGTCATGGTGGTCGACGATTCAGCCATTATCAGAGGCTTGATCGCCCGCAGTCTGGAAGCCGATTCCGAGATCGAAGTGGTGTCGTCGGTGAGCAACGGCGAACTGGCGGTCAAGGCCGCGGCACGCCACCAACTCGACGTCGTGGTGCTCGACATCGAGATGCCGGTCATGGACGGCTTGACGGCGCTGCCCAAGCTGCTTGAGATCGACCCCGGTTTGCAAATCATCATGGCCTCGACGCTGACGCTGAGGAACGCCGACATCAGCATGAAGGCGTTGTCCATGGGCGCCGCCGATTATGTTCCCAAGCCCTCGTCGACCTCTGGCGCTCACGGCGCCAGCGAATTTCGCCGCGATCTGACCGAGAAGGTCAAGGCGCTGGGGCTGGTGGCACGGCAGAAAATCGGCGCCGAGGCGCCCAGCAGACGTACTGATCCGGCCCAAATTCGTGGTCGCACGGCAATCTCGGCGCCGCCCTTGGTGAAGGCACCGGCGGCGAAGATCCCACTCAGGCAGGCGGTCACGACACTGCGCCCCGAGATCATCCTCATCGGCAGCTCCACCGGCGGCCCCCAGGCGCTGTTCACGGTCTTCGAGCATCTGCGCGACCGTCTCGAGGTGCCCATCCTCATCACCCAGCACATGCCGCCCACCTTCACCACCATTTTGGCCGAGCACCTCAACCGACTGGTCGAAGGCCGCTGTGCCGAGGGCGTCGATGGCGAGCCCGTGCAAAAGGAGCGCATCTACCTGGCGCCCGGCGATCACCACATGGTGCTGGCGGAAGAGGAGGGCCGCAAGATCATTCGCATCAACCAGGATCCGCCGGAGAATTTCTGCCGTCCCGCCGTCGATCCGATGTTCCGCAGCGTGGCCGCCCTATATGGCTCCCGCGTGCTGGCCGTGGTGCTTACCGGCATGGGTTCCGACGGCCTCAGGGGGGGGCGGGAGATCATCGAAAGCGGTGGCGTGATGATCGCCCAGGACGAGGCCTCCAGCGTTGTCTGGGGAATGCCCGGTGCCGTGGCGACGGACGGCCTGTGCAGCGCGGTATTGCCGCTACCGGAGATCGGGCCGGCCATCATGCGCAAGGCCGCGGGAGGGCGCTCGTGAGGGACGCTGACTTCGAGGTGCTGGCCAAGCTGCTCGCGGAGCGATCGGGCTTGGTGCTGACCGGCGACAAGACCTACCTGTTGGAAAGCAGGTTGACGCCGGTGGCACGCAAGCGTGACCTCGAAAACCTCGACAAGCTGGTTGAAGAGGTGCGGATGCGTCCCACGGAGGCGCTGCTGCACGAAATCACGGAAGCGATGACGACGAACGAGACGTTTTTCTTCCGTGACAACACGCCCTTTGACATGTTCCGCGAAAACACGCTGCCCTTGCTGCTGGAGACCCGGGCCTCGGCCAAGCACATACGCATCTGGTGCGCCGCCGCTTCGACCGGGCAGGAGCCCTATTCGATCGCCATGATGCTCAAAGAGGAAGCGGCCAAGATACCGGGCTGGCGCGTCGACATCCTGGGCACCGACATCTCACCCACGGTGCTGGAAAAGGCCAAGGCCGGTCTCTATTCCCAGTTCGAGGTGCAGCGGGGCCTGCCCATTCAGTTGCTGGTCAAGAATTTCCAGCAGGTCAATGAAATGTGGCAGATCGACAGTGCCATCCGGGCCATGGTCAGGTACCAGGAATGCAACCTGCTCGAAGACATCACCAGGCTTGGTCAGTTCGACGTGGTGTTCTGCCGCAACGTGCTGATCTATTTCGATCAGGAAACCAAGGGGCGGGTTCTTGCCAACGTCGCCAAGATGCTGACCCCCGAGGGCGTGCTCTTCCTTGGCGGTGCCGAGACGGTGCTGGGCATTTCCGACAAGTTCAAACCGCTGCCGGGACAGCGCGGCGTCTACGGCGTGGTGACTTGAGGAGCCGTCGCACAACGACATTTTTGTAAATTGTCATTCCCGCGCAGGCGGGAACCCAGGTTTTGTTCCTTATTTTTTCTGTCGCCGCGTGGCCGCCAAATCGAAAAACCTAAATACACCTGGGTTCCCGCTTTCGCGGGGATGACGCTGGGTTGCGTTCCCTCAGGCCGCGCCCTTGGCGTCCTCGATCGGGTCGCGCAGCACGTAGCCCCGGCCCCAGACGGTCTTGATGTAATTGTCGCCACCGGTGGCTGTGGCGATTTTCTTGCGCAGTTTGCAGACGAAAACGTCGATGATCTTGAGCTCGGGCTCGTCCATACCGCCGTAGAGGTGATTGAGGAACATTTCCTTGGTCAGCGTCGTGCCTTTGCGCAGCGACAGCAGCTCGAGGATGCCGTATTCCTTGCCCGTCAGATGCAGCGGCTGGCTTTCGATCTCGACCGCCCGGGTGTCCAGGTTGACGGTCAATTTGCCGGTGCCGATGATCGACTGGGCGTGGCCCTTCGAGCGCCGCACGATGGCGTTGATGCGGGCCACCAGTTCGCTCTTGTTGAAGGGTTTGGTGAGGTAGTCATCGGCACCGAAGACCAGGCCTTTGACCTTGTCGTCGGGCTCCGACATGCCGGAGAGGATCAAGATCGGCGTCTCGATCTTCGACAATCTCAGCTTCTTCAGAACCTCGTAGCCATGCATGTCCGGCAAATTGAGGTCGAGAATGATGATGTCGTAGTCGTAAAGCTTGCCGAGATCCAAGCCCTCTTCGCCAAGATCCGTCGTATAGACGTTGTAACCTTCGCCCTTGAGCATCATCTCGATGCCTTGGGCGGTGGCAGCATCGTCTTCCACTAGCAGCACACGCATCGCTTCCTCCATGCCGGTTGGCGAGGCTTGCGGCAAATGTTAACCATTTCATTACCGCAAATTCGTTAACGTGGCAACCAGTGGCGGCGCCGAAGGAGATCGGACGTGGCTTTTGCGCATTTTGCTAAGCGATTGGGAATGAAGCATTTTTGCGGTAGGGGCGATTTGGGGCTGGGAAGGTAACTCATGGAAAGCGTCGTCGCCGAGATCGAGGCGCTACAGGAATTCGAGCGCTACGGGCGGGTAGTCAGCATCCAGGGCCTGTTGATCGAGGCCGTGGGCCTGCAGTCGGTGGTCAGCATCGGCTCGCGCTGCCGCATCGTCAGCCGTAGCCGTGGCGAGGTTGCCTGCGAGGTCATCGGCTTTCGCGACGACCGGGCGCTGCTCATGCCGTTTGGCTCGCTCGAGGGCGTCGGCGTCGGCTGCAAGGCGATCATCGCCGAACATGACGCCGTGGCTTATCCCGATGTTTCCTGGCTGGGCCGCGTCGTCAATGCCATGGGCCAGCCCCTGGACGGCGGCCCGCCGCTGATGCGCGGCGGCGTCGCCTACCGCCTGCATGCCGAACCGGCACCGGCCGCCTCACGCCGCCGGGTGGGCACCAAGATCGATCTCGGCGTACGCTCGATCAACGCTTTCCTGACCTGCTGCCTGGGTCAGCGCATGGGCATCTTTTCGGGCTCCGGCATCGGCAAGTCGGTGCTGCTGTCGATGATGGCCAAATACACCAATTCCGACGTCAACGTCATCGGCCTGATCGGCGAACGCGGACGCGAGGTGCTGGAATTCATCGAGGACGATCTGGGGCCCGAGGGCCTGGCGCGCAGCGTCGTCGTGGTCTCGACCTCGGACGAATCGGCGCTGCTGCGCCGCCAAGGCGCCCATCTCACGCTGACGCTGGCGGAGTACTTCCGTGACCGTGACAAGCATGTGCTCTGCCTCATCGACAGCATCACCCGCTTCGCCATGGCGCAGCGCGATATCGGTCTTTCGGGTGGCGAGCCGCCGACCTCGAAAGGCTACACCCCCACCGTCTTCGCCGAGTTGCCGAAGCTTCTGGAGCGCGCCGGACCGGGCACTGGCGAGGGCACCATAACCGGCCTCTTTACGGTGCTGGTCGAGGGCGACGACCACAACGAGCCGGTCTCCGACGCCGTGCGCGGCATTCTCGACGGTCACATCGTGCTCGAGCGCTCCATCGTCGAGCGCGGCCGCTATCCGCCGGTTAACGTGCTGCGCTCCATCTCGCGCTCGATGCCGGACTGCAACAGCGAGGAAGAGAACCGCCTGATCGGCCGGGCTCGTGGCATGATCTCCGTCTACGAGGACATGGCCGAGCTGATCCGCATCGGCGCCTACCGGGCCGGCACCGACCCCAGCGTCGACGAAGCCATCGAGCACCGCGACGCCATCGAGGCCTTTCTGGGCCAGGATCGCCACGAGGGTAGCGACCTGGCCGGCGGCTATGGCGAGCTCCTGGAAATCATCGAAGACGTGCTTGACTGATGCCCGGAGGCGCATAACCCATGAAAGGCTTGGCCACCTTGATCCGGGCCCAGAGCTGGCGGCTTGAGGAAATGCGCCGCAACCTGGGCGAGTTGGAGGGCATGCGGGCCGATTTCGAACGCCGGGGCGTCGAGCTCGAGCAGGAACTCAAGCGCGAGCAGGTCATGGTAGCGGCCACCGAGGAGTTCGGTTTCGCCTATAACGCCTACGCCAATGCCGTGATCAACCGCCGCCAAAACCTGGCGGGCTCGATCGCCGACGTCGATGTCGAGATCATGAAGGCCCGCGACAAGGTGCGCGAGGCCTACCAGGAACTGCGCAAGTTCGAAATCACCGAAGAGCGGGACCTGGCGCGCGCCCAGGCCGAGGAAGAACGCCGCGAACGCATTATGCTCGACGACATCGGCGTCGAGCTGCACCGGCGCAAGACGGGTTGACGGGCGGCGGCGGCGCGCCGATTTCGGCGGCCGCCCCCCCCACCCCAACCCTCCCCCACAAGCGGGGGAGGGCGGTTTGTTTTCTTCCCTCCCCCTTGATGGGGGAGGGCAGGGAGGGGGTGTTTGGTGCCTTTGGCCACCCTCTACAGCGGCGAATCCGGATCGAAGTTGGGCTCCCTCTTCTCGCGTAGCGCCGCCAGGCCCTCGGTGGCCTCGGGTCCCGTGAAGCCGAGCATTTCCAGCGCCGTCGAGGCATCGAAGGCAGGACCGGCCATGCGGTACCAGTTGTTCAGGGCATACTTGGTCCAGCGGATGGCACTGGGCGCCCCCGCTACCAGGCGCTGGGCGATTTCCATGGCCTTGTCTTGCAGTTCGTCGTCTTCGACGCAGAGCGAGACCAGGCCGATGCGCTCGGCCTCCTCGCCGTAGATGGGCTCGCACAGCAAGAGGTAATATTTGGCCTTGGCCATGCCGCACAAGAGCGGCCAGTTGATCACCGAGACGTCGCCGGCGGCCACGCCCAGCCGGGTATGTCCGTCGACGATGCGGGCCGATTTGGCGATGATCGATATGTCGGCCAACAGCCCCGCCACCAGGCCGGCGCCGACGGCCACGCCGTTCATGGCCGAGACGATGGGCTTGGAGCAGTTGATGACGTTGTAGACCAGGTCCCGGGCCTCTTTCCAGGCGTTGCAGCGCGCCTTGTAGTCCTCGATGTTGCGCTCGATCATGCCGAAATCGCCACCCGACGAGAAGGCCTTGCCGGCGCCGGTCAGGATGACCGCCGAGGTATCCGGATCGCCGTCGATGTCGCGCCATACCTCACAGAGCTCGCGGTGGCCGTTTTCGTCGAGGGAATTGTAGGTTTCCGGTTTGTCGAAGGTGATGCGCAGGATGCGATCGGCCGGGCGGTCGATCTTGAGCTCCTGATATCTGTCGTACCTGTCGGTCATGTCGAACGATCTCCACTTCTTGCCATTTCGTTTATGGCCGCAGGGTGCCTTGTTCGAGGGCGGCGTTCAACAGGCGAACTCCCGGACCGGCTGCGATTTTGCACCCGCGCCCCGGGCAGGGTAAAAGAGGGGTGATGGCGGGGGCTAACCGGAGGAAATTTATGGGACCGTTGAGTGGGGTGAAAGTCGTCGAGTTGGCCGGCATCGGGCCGGGACCGATGTGTGCCATGCTGTTGGCCGACCTGGGCGCCGAGGTCATTCGTATCGATCGGTTGGAGGATTCAGGCCTGGGCGTGGTGCGCGATGCGCGCAACGATCTACTTAACCGGGGCCGGCGCTCGGCAGCCGTCAACCTGAAGAGCCCAGAGGGCGTCGAGACCGTGCTCAAACTGATCGAGAGCGCCGATGCCCTGGTCGAGGGCTTCCGGCCCGGTGTCATGGAGCGCCTGGGGCTGGGCCCCGAGGACTGCTTCAAACGCAATCCCAAGCTGGTCTTCGGCCGCATCACGGGCTGGGGCCAGACGGGGCCGCTGGCCCTGGCTGCCGGCCACGACATGAACTACATAGCATTGACCGGTGCGCTGCATTCCATCGGTAGCAGGGGTGGACCGCCGGTGCCGCCACTGAACCTGGTGGGCGACTTCGGCGGCGGCGCCCTCTATATCGCCTTCGGCATCGTCTGCGGCATCGTCGAGGCCGCCAAGTCGGGCCAGGGCCAAGTCGTCGACGCCGCCATGACCGACGGCGCCTCGTCGCTGATGACGGCCATCTACGGCCTCAAGGCCCAAGGCATGTTCGGCGCCGGGCGGGGCTCCAACGTGCTCGATTCCGGGGCCCACTTCTACCAGGTCTACGAGACCAAGGACGGCCAGTACATCTCGCTGGCGCCCATCGAGCGCAAGTTCTATGAAGAGCTCCTGGAACGCGTCGGTTTCGACAAGCAGAAGTTCGACAATCAGTGGACGGCCGACGGCTGGCCCGCCTCCCGCGACGGCATGCAAGAGGTGTTCAAGACCAAAACCCGCGACGAATGGTGCGAGATCCTCGAGGGCACCGACGTCTGCTTCGCTCCGGTGCTGTCGCTCGACGAGGCGCCTGAACATCCCCACAACAAGGCTCGCGAGACCTTCGTCGAGGTCGAGGGCGTGGTGCAGCCGGCCCCGGCGCCGCGCTTCAGCCGCACACCCGGCAAGATCCATCGGCCGCCGCCGGTGGCCGGCGAGCACACCGACGAGGTGCTGGCCGAATGGGGTTTCGCGGCCGACGAGCTGGGCCGGCTGCGAGAGGCCGGCGCCATCGGCTAGGCCACGGCGGGAGATCTGGGTTAAAGAAACGCCGTCCCGTTAGGCAGGGGATCGAGCCCCAGATGGCCGGCGATGCTTTGGCCGATGTCGGCGAAGCTCTCGCGAATGCCGATGGGACCGGCTTTGATTCCGGGGCCGAAGGCCAGCACCGGCACCTGTTCGCGGGTGTGGTCGCTGCCCGGCCAGGTCGGATCGCAGCCATGGTCGGCACTGATAATGGCCAGATCATCCGGTTTGAGCGCCGCTTCCAGCTCCGGTAACGCCGCATCGAAGGCCTCGAGGGCGGCGGCGTAGCCGGCCACGTCGCGGCGGTGGCCGTAGAGCGAATC
Organism: Alphaproteobacteria bacterium; assembly: GCA_030740435.1. Taxonomy (NCBI): domain Bacteria; kingdom Pseudomonadati; phylum Pseudomonadota; class Alphaproteobacteria; species Alphaproteobacteria bacterium. The sequence continues at coordinate 16,781 of JASLXG010000145.1, forward strand.
GAAATCGACGAAGTTGCTGAAGATGAGATCTCCGCCGCCGTCGGTGGCTGCCGCGATGGTGGCGGCCATCAGGGCCGCGTTGCCGTGGGCCTGGACGCTGCGGCTGATGCCGCGGCCGGCGAAGATGTCCGAGACCTTGCCGATGGCGACCACCTCGCCGCCGCCATCATTGATACGATCGAGCAGCGTCGGCGCGTGCGGCGGCGTGGCAAAATCGCGGCGGTTACCGGTACGCACATAGTCGCCGGCCCGACCCACGAACGGCCGGGCGATGACCCGGCCAACCTCGTAGGCATCGACCAGCCGGCGGGCAATGGCGCAGACCTCATAAAGACGCTCGAGCCCGAAGGCCTCTTCGTGGGCGGCGATCTGGAAGACCGAATCGGCCGAGGTATAGACGATGGGCCGGCCGCTCTCGAGGTGGCTGTCCCCCAGCTCCTCGATGATCTGGGTGCCCGAGGCGTGGCGCTTTCCCAGCAGTCCCGGCAGGCCGGCCTCGGCGATCAAGGCATCGGTCAGCGCGGCCGGAAAGCAGGGCTCGGTGTCGGGAAAGTAACCCCAGTCGAAGGTCACCGGCAGGCCGGCCATTTCCCAGTGTCCGCTGGGCGTGTCCTTGCCCCGGCTTTGCTCCCGGGCCACGCCCCAAAGCGCCTGGCCGGGATCGCCGGTCACGTCGGCCAAGGGAATGCCGCTGCTGGCCTCGGCCGCCGCCGTCAGACCCAGGCGGCTGAGGTTGGGAATGGCCAGCGCGCCGGCGGCGGCGATGTGGCCCAGCGTGTCGGCGCCCTCATCGCCGAAGCGCCCGGCGTCCGGGGCGCCGCCGATGCCGAGCGAATCCATGACCAGGAGAAAGGCGCGGGGCATGATGGTTCCTGCTTTCCAAGATAGGCCGATGTGGACGCCGGGCCGGGAAAACCCGATCATGGCGCCCGACGACCCAGCATAAGGAATTCCGCGAGATGGATTTCGAGTATTCGGAGCGCACCAGGGAATTACAGTTTCGCCTGCGCGACTTCATGGAGCGCTACGTCGTGCCCCACATTCCCCAATGGCACCGCGAGGTCAAGGCCGGCCAGCGTCATCCTGATGTGGTTCGGGACCTCAAGGCCCTGGCCAAGGACGAGGGGCTGTGGAACCTCTTCCTGCCGGGCTTGCGCGAGGACGAGCCGGGGACGCGCGTTTCGAACCTGGAATATGCCCCGCTGGCCGAAATCATGGGCCGCATCCATTGGGCCTCCGAGGTCTTCAACTGCAACGCCCCCGATACCGGCAACATGGAGCTTCTGCACATGTTCGCCAACGCCGAACAGCGCGAACAGTGGCTGTTGCCGTTGCTCGAAGGCGAAACGCGGTCGTGCTTCGCCATGACCGAGCCCGACGTGGCGTCGTCGGATGCCACCAACATCCAGACCATCATCCGGCGTGAGGGCGAGGACTACATCGTCAACGGGCGAAAATGGTTCATCACCAACGCCGCCCACCCCAACACGCGTCTCGTTATCGTGCTGGGCCTCAGCGATCCCGACGGCCCCTCGCATAGCCGCCATTCCCAGATCCTGGTACCCATCGATGCGCCGGGGCTGGAGATCGTGCGCGACATCCCGATCATGCATCACTATGCGCCGGAGGGTCAGTGCGAGATCGTCTTTCGTGACGTGCGCCTGCCGGCGGCCAACTTGTTGGGCCAGGAAGGCGATGGGTTCCTGATGGCCCAGGCGCGGCTGGGGCCGGGCCGCATCCACCACTGCATGCGCTCGATCGGCCAGTGCGAGCTGGCGCTGGAGCTGATGCGCGAGCGCGCCCTGGACCGCCGGGCCTTTGGCAAACCCATTGCCGAGCAAGCCAACATCGCCGAGTGGATCGCGCGTTCGCGCCTGGAAATCGAACAGGCCCGGCTGCTGGTGCTCAAGACCGCCTGGATGATCGACAACCTGGGCGCCAAGGCGGCGCGCCAGGAGATTGCGCTGATCAAGGTGCTGGTGCCCAAGCTGCAAACCACGGTGATCGACCGCGCCATCCAGATCTTCGGCGCCATGGGCCTCAGCCCCGATACGCCCTTGGCTTATCTTTGGACCTGGGGCCGGGCGCTCGAGATCCTCGACGGCCCCACCGAGGTGCATCTGCGCACCATCGCGCGCTACGAATTCAACGCCGCCAAGGAAACCCTGGGCGAGGCCGCCGCCTACATGCTGCCGCCCGAGGCCTTGATGGCGGAGTAGGCGGGCTCAGCCGTCTTTTAGGTAGGCCAAACAGCCGCTTTCATCGAGCAGCGCTTCGAGGCGGTCCTGGCTGGCCGGATCTAGCACTTCGTAGAGCGCCCGCAAGCGCTCAAAGCAGCGCGCCTGGTACTTGTAGGTGCCTTGGCTGAAGGGCTGGCCGTCGATCTCCAGCGTCATGGTCTCGGCTCCGGCGGCGAAAGCCTCCGCGTTGGCTCGCAGAAACGGAAAATAGATCTTGCCGGCCAGCTCCAGCAGCTCGCCAATGGTCCCGGCGGGCTCGTCCGCCCATTCGCCCTCGACGCCCGAGGCATCGTCGGTACGGCGCAGCCAGTCGTAAAGCCGCTGCGCCTGGGCGCGCATGATCGCCGCCGGCACGGGGTCTATGGCGAGCTGCTGGAGCTGGCCGAAAAGGGCAAAATCGGCGAGCGTCGGGCGGCTTCCGAAAAGGTAGGGCTGGGCCGCCAGGTGGCGTTCCAAAATGTCGATCAGGCTGAGGTAGCTGCCCTCGATCACGGGTGCGTTCTCGGGCGTGCAACCGACCAGCGGCATGCGCTCGATCTGGCGTTTTGAAATCCCCTCCGCCAGCGCCTCGAGCTCGCCTTCGGCACCGGCCACCAGCATGTCGCCGGCCAGCCAGCGGCCGCAATAATCGATGCAATCGGCGTAGGCCCAGCGGTAGTGGAACATGGCTTTTGTGAACCACTCATCCGCCATGTCTTCGATCAGGTGATTGAGAAAGCCGAGCACCGGATCGGGTGGCAACACCGAGCGCTGGCCCGGGTGGCGTTCCTCCAGAAGATGGGCGAGCGGCGTCGAATCGACATGGAAACTGCCGTCCTCGGGGAGTTGCAGGATGGGGATCAGCGGCGGCTTGACGTCGATCTTGCGCCGGCTGGTGCGGGGCGAGCCCATCTCCCAGACGAAATCGAGGCGGCGGTAGCGCATCAGCGCCCGCATCTTCAGCGAATAGGGAGAGGCCGGCATGCCGATCAGGACGTAGGCGGTGTCACTCATGGTGGCTCTCCTGATCGCCGGAACTGATGTGCTAGGTTTGGCTTTTTTTCGCAGCGGCTGGCCAAAACCATGAACCAATCATCCGATCTCGGCAACCTCTCGCCCAACGCCTTCGCCCTCAGCGACGAACAGATGGTGCTCCGCGACGAGGCCCGGCGCTATTTCATGGCCCAGTTCTTTCCCCTGCAGGCGCGCATGGACGACGAGAGCTGGTGGCCCGAAGAGGCCTTTCCCACGCTTGGCGGCATGGGCTACCTGGGCCTTACCATCCCCGAGGAATACGGCGGCTCGGGCCTCGATTACCTCACTGCCGGCCTCATCTCCGAGGTCATGGCCGAGGCCAACCCGGCCATCGCCTGGTCGGCCACCGGCCACAGCAACCTCTGCCTCGATAATATTTTCAGGAACGGCAACGAGGCCCAGCGGCGCAAGTACGTGCCCAAGATGTGCACGGGCGAATACGTCGGTGCCCTGGCCATGACCGAGCCCGGCGCCGGCACCGATGCTATCGGCTCGATGCGCTCGCGGGCCCGGCTGGACGGCGATCATTACATTCTCAACGGCGGCAAGATCTTCATCTCCAACGGCCCCATCGCCGACGTCATGCTGGTCTACGCCAAGACCGATCCAGACGCCGGCAACCAGGGCGTCTCGGCTTTCATCGTCGAGAAGGACTTCCCCGGCTTCTCGGTGGCCCAGAAGCTCGACAAGATGGGCTATCGCGGCAGCCCACTCGGCGAATTGGTGTTCGAGGACTGCAAGGTTCCGGCCGAGAACCTGCTGGGCCAGGAGAACCGCGGCGTGGCTGTGATGATGAGCGGCCTCGACATGGAACGCGCCTACGTCACGACGATTAGCCTGGGTACGGCTCAGCGGGCGCTGGACATCTCCATCGAATACGCCAAGACGCGCGAGCAGTTCGGCAAGCCGATTGCGTCGTTCCAACTGATCCAGGCCAAGCTGGCCGAGATGTACATCCGCCTCGAGGCCGCCCGCACGCTGGCCTACCGCGGCCTGGCCGCCTGCGCCGCTATGGACACCCGCGAGGCCGGACGCGGCGACATCCACAAGCTGGCGGCCGCCTCGGTCCACTTCGCCGCCGAGGCCGCGACGACCATCATGGACCACGCCGTACAGATCCACGGTGGCGGCGGCTACATGCGCGACACCGAAGTGAACCGCCTCTACCGCACCGCAAAAATCATGGAAATAGCCGCCGGCACGCAGGAGATCCGCAAGTTGATCATCGCCGGGGAGCTGTTGAAGGACTGAGGGGCGGGAGCGATATTACTAATATTAATGGCGTTAATGGCATTAATGAGAACCTTGTTAATGCCATTAATTTCGACAAAAACCGGTCAGTGACCGCGCCCGCGCTCGGTCCACCAGATGATGAGCAGCGCCGCCGCGCCGAAAACCGCGAAGCCGCCCACCAGCGGCAGCAGCGTGTCGTCGTAGGCTTGGCCCACCAGCATGCCCAGCGGCACCGAGATCAGCGACGAAAGCGAGCCCACCACGGCGGCGCCCAGGCCGGCGATGTGGCCCAAGGGCTCCATGGCGAGCGCATTGATGTTGCCGAAGACCAGGCCCAGGAAGAAAAAGGCGATCATGAAATAGGCCATGGCCGCCCACAGCGGCGGATCGCCGAACAGCAGCACGATCACCAGAAAAATCCCCGTGACGATGCTGAAGGCGATCAGTCCGCTGCGGCTCAGCCGCCGCATGCCCAGGCGCATCACCAGGCGGGCATTCAAGAGCGTGGCGGCGCCGATGGCCAGGGCGATGGCGCCGAAGTAGAAGGGAAACAGCGGCCCCAAACCGTAGTGCTGCTGAAAGAGCTGGGGCGCCGAATTGAGATAACCGAGGAAGCCGGCGAAGACCATGCCGGCCACCAGGGTGTAGCCCAGCGCCACCCGGTTGCTGAGAATTTCCTTGAGCGCTGCCGCCAGGCGCCGGGCCGACACCGGCGAACGCCGCTCGGGCTCCAGGGTCTCGGGCTGGCGGGCCGAGAACCAGCACCAGACGATCAGGGCCCAGGCCAGAAAGCCCCAGAAAATGCCGCGCCAGTCGGCGAGCAAAAGAATGCCCTGGCCCAGTATCGGCGCTATCGCCGGCACCAGGATGAAGACGGCCATGACGAACGACATCACCCGGGCCATGGCGCGGCCCGAGTACTGGTCGCGTACCACCGCCACCATGACCACGCGGGGGCCGGCGACACCGAGGCCCTGCAAAAAGCGCCCGGCCAGCACCAGCGGCAAGTTGGGCGCCACGATACAGATCAGGCAGCCGCTCAGGAACAGCACCATGCCGACGTGGATGGGCGGCCGCCGGCCCAGGCTGTCGGAAAGCGGGCCGTAGATCAGCTGCCCCAGCGCCATACCCAGCAGCAGCGCCGTCACCACCAATTGGCTCTGGTTGGGGTCCGCCACCTTGAGGTCAAGGCCGATCTCCGGTAAGGCCGGCAGCATGGCGTCGATCGACAGCGCCACCAGCGATATGGTGGCCGCCGTCAGCGCCACGAACTCAGCAAAGCCGAGCCTCGGCCCTTTGTCGTCAGAAGCCATGATCACCATCACCGACAGCATCGCCATTGCCGAGCACGAGATCGAGGAGAGCTTCGTGCGCGCCTCGGGCCCGGGCGGGCAGAACGTCAATAAGGTGGCGACGGCGGTGCAACTGCGTTTCGATCTGCGTCATTCGCCCTCGCTGCCGGCCGAGGTGCGGGCCCGGGCCGAGGGCCTGGCCGGCCGGCGCCTGACCAAGGAGGGCGTCATCGTCATCACGGCGGCGCGCTACCGCACCCAGGAACGTAACCGCGCCGACGCCCTGGCGCGCCTGGTGGCGCTTCTCCAGCGCGCCGCCGAGCCGCCGCGGCCCCGCCACCCCACGCGTCCCAGCCACGCCTCGCGCCGCCGCCGCCAGGACGCCAAGATCCGCCAAAGCACCCTCAAGCGCCGCCGCGCCACCCCGTCGGAGGATGACTGAAGGCGGGACGGCACTTCAGCCAAGATAGTCCCGGGCCCAGCCGAGACCAGCGAGCGTGCCCTGTCGCGGCCGGTATTCGGCACCGACCCAGCCCTCGTAGCCCAGCCCGTCGATGTGGTCGAGCAGGAAACGGTGATTGCTCTCGCCCAAGTCCGGCTCATGGCGTTCGGGCACCCCGGCGATCTGGAAGTGGCGGATCAGGTCCCAATAGGCGCTGATGTTGCGGGCCACGTCGCCTTCCATGATCTGGGTGTGGTAGAGATCGAACTGGAGCCCCAAGTTGTCGCTGCCCACGGCCTCGATGAGGCGCCGGGCATGGTCCAGGCGGCTGAGGAAATAGCCCGGCTGGTCGCGGACGTTGAGCGGCTCGACCAGCGGCCGCACGCCGCGCTTGGCCCCCAGCTCCGCCGCCTTGCGCAAATTGGCGACAAAGGTGGCTTCCATTTCGGCCAAGTCGGCGTCTTCGGCCCCGGCGGGGATTTTGCCCGCCATGACGTGAAGATGGGGACACTTCAGCGCCTCGGCATAGTCGAGCGCCAACTCCAGGCCGGCCCGGAAATCGGCCTCCCGGCCCGGCAGGGCACCAAAGCCGCGCTCGCCGGCCTCGAAGTCACCGGGCGGCAGGTTGAAGAGCACCTGGCGCAGGCCGTGCTCGGCCAGGCGTTCGGCAATGTCGGCCGCCGGCCAGTCATAGGGGAAGAGGAATTCGACGCCCTTGAATCCAGCCTCTGCTGCCGCCGCGAAGCGATCAAGAAAGTCGTGTTCGGTAAACAACAGGCTGACGTTGGCGGCCAGTTTGGGCATGGTGACAGCCTATCACTTCTTACCGCACCACCGGAATCGGCTAGAATCGAAAGCAGGCCACCACGGGAAGCCGGAATATGTACCTGGGTTGCATTGCCGACGACTCGACCGGAGCCACCGACCTTGCCAATACCCTGGTCAAACAAGGCCTGCGCACCATCCAGCTGATCGGCGTGCCGGCTGCCGGACGGGCCATACCGGACGCCGAGGCCGTGGTGGTGGCGCTGAAATCGCGCACCGCGCCGCCGGACCAGGCGGTCGGCGAATCGCTCTCGGCCATGAACTGGCTGCGGGCGGGCGGGGCGGAACAGATCTTCTTCAAGTACTGCTCGACCTTCGATTCCACGCCTGCCGGCAACATCGGTCCGGTGGCCGACGCTTTGTTGGCCGAACTCGGTTCCGACTTCTCCATTGCCTGCCCGGCCTTTCCCACCGTTGGGCGCACCATCTACCAGGGGTTGCTTTTCGTGGGTCCGGTGCTGCTCAACGAATCGGGCATGCAGGACCATCCCCTGACGCCCATGACCGACGCCGACTTGGTGCGGGTGCTGGAACGCCAAACCGAGGGCGCGGTGGGGCTGGTGAATTACGGCGAGGTCGATGCGGGCCCCGCAGCCATCCGGGCTGCCTTCGATCGCCTGCGCCACGAGGGCAAGCGCTACGCCATCGTCGATGCCCTCAGCGACCGCCATCTTTTCGACATCGGCGCGGCCTCGGCCGACTTGGCCCTGGTCACCGGCGGCTCGGGCCTGGCCATGGGCTTGCCGCAGAACTTCCGCGCCCCGGGGGATTTGGCGGCCGGCAACGCGGCGGCGCTACCGCCGGCGGGCGGCCATGGCGCGGTGATATCGGGAAGCTGCTCGTTGGCCACGCTCGCCCAGGTGGCCCATTTTCGCGACCAGGGCGGGCCTGTCTTCGTGATCGATCCGCTGGCCATCGCGGCCGGCGAGGACGTGGCGGCGGCGGCCCTGGGTTGGGCCGAAGGGCGGCTCGCAGATGGGCCTCTGTTGGTGGCGGCCGGTGCCCCGGCCGAGGCCGTGGCCCGGGTGCAGGCGGAGCTCGGCCGGCAGCGCGCCGGCGAACTGGTCGAGGGCGTACTGGCCGACATTGCCCGGGGGCTGGTCGAGCTGGGCGTCCACCGCCTGGTGGTGGCCGGCGGCGAGACCGCCGGGGCGGCCCTGGCGGCGCTGGAAGTCGCAGGCCTGCGGATCGGCGGCGAGATCGATCCCGGCGTGCCCTGGACCCGGAGCCTCGATCACGACGATCTTTTTCTCGCCCTCAAGTCGGGCAATTTCGGCGGCCCGGATTTCTTCCTCAAGGCCTTCGAGGTGTTGGGTTAGGACGCGCCCTCGATCTCGGCTGCCATGGCCAGCACGTGGCGGGCCTGCTTGAGGTGCGGCATGTCAAGCATCTTGCCGTCCAGACCGACGGTGCCGAGGCCGGGGTTCTGCTCGAACGCTTCGACCACGCGCCGGGCCTGGGCGATCTCGTCGGCTGAGGGCGTGAAAGCCCGGTTGATCACTTCCGCCTGGGCCGGATGGATGGCGATCTTGCCGACAAAGCCGGCGCGCCGGTCGCGCAGGCATTCCGCCTCCAGGCCCTCGAGGTCGCGGAAGTCGACGAACACCACGCCCACCGGCTGGGCCCCGATGGCCCGCGCCGTGGCCAGGCAGAGAGACTTGGCCAGCAGATAGGGGTCGTCGTAATCGCCGCTCGCGGGGTTGCGGTTGTCGCTGGCGCCAAGGGCGGCGGCCAGGTCTTCTCCGCCCCAGGTCATGGCCACCAGGCGCGGGGTCAGGCCCTCCAGGTAGGTATGGAAGGTGAGCAGCGAGGCCGCGGTCTCGGTTGCCACGCAGTGGATCTTGGTGGCGCCTTGCTCCAGGCCCTCGCGGGTCTCCAGGGCCGCGAGGTAGTGGTCGAGCGCGTTGACGTCGGCCGCCGAATAGGTCTTTGGCAGCACGATGCCGTCGGGCGCCCCCGGCATCACCGCCGCCAGGTCGGGAAGCGCCATATCGCCATCGAGCGGATTGATGCGCACCCAAAGCTGCTGGCGCGCGCGATCAGGTTCGGCCTTGAGATAGGCCTGAACCATGTCGCGGGCGATCTCTTGGCGGTCGTCGGCGACGGCGTCCTCGAGGTCGAGGATCAGCGCATCGGCTTCGTTTCCGCGCGCCTTCTCCAGCTTGCGTTCGCTGTCGCCGGGCACAAACAGCCAGGAGCGGATGATCATGACGGCTGTTTCATGATGAGACCGGTGCGGACGCAATAGGCGATTTCCTGGTCCCGCTGGTTGAAGCCGAAATGCTCGAACGTGACGATGCCGTCACGAGGCCGCGATTTGCTCTCGCGCATGGCCTGGATGCGCGTCAGCGCCCGGATGGTGTCGCCGTGAAAGACGGGATTGGCGAAGCGCACGTCGGTCATGCCGAGATTGCCCAGCGTAGTGCCCAACGTGGTGTCGCCGACGGTAATGCCGACCACCAGGCCCAGCGTGAACAGGCTGTTGACGATGCGTTGTCCGAATTCGGTCTGCTTGGCGAACTCCTCGTCCAAATGCAGCGGTTGCGGGTTGTGGGTCATGGCGCAGAACATGATGTTGTCCATCTCCGTCACCGTGCGGGTCAGCGGGTGATTGAACTCCATGCCGATTTCGAATTGCTCGTAATAAAGGCCTGCCATTTCGCCCCGTCCTTTCCAGCTCGCGAGGGATGGCCACAGGGTGGCGGTTTTTGTGACCCTCCGCCAATCCTTTTGTGCCCGGCGTTGGAGTGGTTAGCCGATTTGGCGTAGACTAAGGCCATGCTTGCCCAAACCCGCAGCGTCGGCCTTGCCGCCGTGGCTTTGTCCGCGGGCCTGCTCACCATGTGGGCGCCCGAGCTTTTTGTTGTCTGCCGCGATCTGCTGGGCTACCTCCTCGATACCTATTTCCTGGTCTTCCTCGATTCCGAGACCTCGCGGTTTCTCTGCTTCTGAGGAGCCCCCGGGTATGCAGCCGCTGGCCTTTGCCGACATTACAGTCGACCGCCTGGTCGAGGCCGAGGGGCCGGGGTTCGCGCCGGCCTATCTGCTGCCCGATTCGGAGCTGGAAGCGATCAAGGCCGAAGGCGATTGGCTGGAGCCCCATTTCTACGACCCCGCCCGCGAGCGCCTGATCCAAAGCCAGCACACCTTCGTCGTGCGCACGCGCCACCACACCATCCTGGTCGACACCTGCGTCGGCAACGACAAGGAACGGCCGTCGTCCAAGCCCTGGCACCACATGCGGACGCCCTATCTGGAAAATCTGGGGGCGCTCGGCGTGGCACCCGAGGCTGTCGATTTCGTGCTTTGCACCCACCTTCACGTCGACCACGTGGGCTGGAACACGCGGCTCGAGAACGGTCGCTGGGTGCCCACCTTCGCCAATGCCAAATACCTCTTCCACCAGGTCGAGTTGGCCTACTGGGAGGAACACGGCGATTATCTGGGCCCGGGCACCGGGGCCAGCGACGGCTTTTACGAGGACAGCGTGCTGCCGGTGATGGCGGCCGGGCAGGGGGTCAAGGTGGCCGGCGACCACGCCATCGACGACAATCTCCACCTCGAGGCGTTGCCGGGCCATTCGCCGGGCCACGTGGTCATGCACCTGGACGGCGGCTCCGAGCGGGCCGTTTTCAGCGGCGACATGCTGCACCATCCCATCCAGGTGGCCCATCCCGATTGGAACAGCCGCTTTTGCTGGGATCCCGAGATGTCGGCCGCCGCCCGTGCTGCCTTCGTCGAGCGCCATTGCGACAGCGGCACCACCATCCTGGCCGCCCACTTCGCCGCGCCCACGGCGGGCCGCATCGTCAGCGCTGGTCCGCGGCGGCGCTTCCAGGTCTGAGGAGAGATAAGGATAGATCATGCCAGAGCCCGCCAAAGCCACGGACGACGTCCGCAAGGAAAGCTCGATGCTCAAGCAAAAGGCCATGATCACGGCTAACCACCAGCGCCTGGGCCGGGCCCGCGAGGAGGGGCGCAAGGTGGTCTCGACCTTCATCCCGGGCAACCTCAACGAGCTCTTGATGTGCTTCGACGTGGTCTCGAACCTGCCCGAAGCCAACGCGCTGGCCAACGGCATGCGCCGGCGCAGCGGCGATCTGATCCGCGAGGCCGAAAGGTTCGGCCACTCGGAAGACGTCTGCACCTACGTCAAAGCCGACATCGGTATGTTTCTCGAGGGCAATTTGGGCCCCACCGGTGAGGCCCTGCCGACGCCCGATCTCTTGCTACTCTCCTATACCGGCTGCTTCACCTTCATGAAATGGTTCGAGCTCTTGCGCGACATGTACGGCTGCGAGACCAAAATGCTGCACGTGCCCTACCTGGGCGACGGCATCGTCACCCCTAGCATGCGCGAATACGTGGTGCGCCAGATAAAAGAAGAACTGATCCCGACCTTGGAGCGTATAAGCGGCGTCAAGTTCGACATCGACCGGCTGCGGGAACACATGCGCGAATCGGCCAAGGCCGAGGAAGACCTGGTCTGGGTGCTGCAATCGGCCCGCAACCAGCCCTCGCCGATCGACGCCTTCTTCGGCGGCGTCTATTACATCGGCCCCATCTTCACGGCCTTTCGCGGCACGCCTGAGGCCACCGACTACTACGCCGCGCTGCGCCACGAAGTCGAGGAACGCCAGGCCGCCGGCATGGGCCCGATCACGCCCGAGGGCGATATGGGCGAGGAGCGCTACCGCCTGGTCGTCGACGGCCCGCCGGCCTGGACCCATTTCCGCGAATTCTGGAAGATGTTCTACGACCAAGGCGCCGTGGTCGTGGCCTCGACCTACACCAAGGTCGGCGGGGTGTTCGATTTCGGCTTTCGCCACGACCCCGATAATCCCTTGGAATCGCTGGCCGATTACTGCTTCGGCTGCTTCGGCAACCTCAACATGGAACAGCGCACCGACATAGTCGAGAGCTACATGAACGACTACCAGGCCGACGGCTTTCTCATCAATTCGGTCAAAAGCTGCAACAGCTACGCCGCCGGCCAACTCCTCATCCTGCGCGAGATCGAAAGCCGCACCGGCAAGCCGGCCGGCTTCATCGAGACCGATCTGGTCGATCCGCGCTACTTCTCGGCCGCCAATATCCGCACCCGGCTCGAGAGCTACTTCGAGATGATCGACCAGAAGCGCTCGGTGGCGGCGGCCTAGCCCCCCGCCTTCGACTTGATGAAATGCAGCGCCGCGGCCAGCGCGGCGTCGCCGGCCAGCAGAATTTTTTGCTTGAGCGGCACCGTGACGTCGGGGGTGACGCCCAGGCCCTCGAACAGCGTGCCGTCGCTGGCCCGGGGCTCGCCGATGGTGTGCATGAACGAGGCGCCGTCGGGCAACTCGCGCCAGTTGGCCGCCAGCATGAAGCCAGGTGTCCGTTGGCCGATCACCAGCACCCGGCCCAGCACCTGCAAACAGCCGGCGAAATATTCGCTGGTCGACAGGCTCAGCGCATCGACCAGCACCACCACCGGGCCCGGGTAGCGCGACGTGGCCGGCTTCAGCGTCACCTCGACCTGGCGGTCGCACAGCTTCAGCGTCGAAAAAAGTGTCGGCCGGTCCAGCAGATGGCTGGCCATCAGGTGCGCGATCTTGAGGAAACCGCCGGGGTTGCCGCGAAGATCGATGATCAGGCCCGGCGCTGCGGCCGCCTGGCGCACGAGGTCGGCGAATGCCTTGTCGACCGGCGGCGCGAAGTGGTTGAAGCGCACGTAGGCGACGCCACCAGGCAAGCGGCTGGCCGAAAATTCGACAAAAAAGGGCGGCAGTGCCGCGCTGAAGACCTGGCCCCGGCCGCGCGATCGGCGCTTGAGAGTGGCTTCGCGCTGGGCCCCTTCGCCATCCAGATAGCGCAGCGTCACCAGGCTGCCGGGCTTGCCGTCGAGCTGCCCCAAGAGGTCGCTGGCGATGCGGTTGAGGCGGTTGGCGAGGTTGAAGGGTGGCACGAGCTCGCCTTGGGATCGTTTGACCAGATCGCCGACCGCTGTGCGGCCGATGCGCTGGATGACGTAGCCCGGCCGCAGGCCGGCCGCGGCGGCCGAGAATTTCGGGCCGACCTGGCTGACCACCACCCGGTCCTCCAGATATCGCACCGCCAGGCCGATGTGGCCTTCGGCAAAGATCGCCGGCACGCGCCGCTTGATCTCGGCCTTGTCGAGCACGATGAGGTGCGAGAGCCCGAGCTCGAAGAGCATGGCGTTGAGGCGGCGGTGGCGTTCCTCGCCGCTCTTGGCGGCCAGCACGGCGGTGCGGTGGCGCTCGCCGATGGCCTGCCAGTCGTGGCCGGCGAAAGTCGGATCGAAGTGGCTTTCGTTGACCGTGTTCCAGACGATGTCGAAATAGCGCTCGGCCGGCGAGGTCGTGACGCAGGCGGCCAGACCGGCCAGCACGATAGCCGCAATCCAGCGTCTCACGGGTACTACCCCCCGGCGATCTGGCTGATGCGCTCGACGATGCCGTCCGGCGTAGCCGTCGGGCCGAAGGCGGCGGCCACACCTTTTGCCAGCATCTCGCGCTCGTCCTTGGCGGTGATCACCGAGCCCCCCAGGATCACCGGGATCTTGGCTCCCTTGTCCGCCAGTTCCTGAAAAAGCTCGTCCATGTAGTGGATGTATTCCCAGGAATGGCAGCTCAGCCCGATGACGTCCACGTCTTCTTCCATGGCGGCCTGGACGATGGTCGGCGGCAGGTTGAAGCGCCCGGCGTAGATCACCTCCATGCCGGCATCGCGCAGGATACGGGCCACCGTCATGGCGCCCACTTCGTGCTGGTCGACGCCGAGAATGCCGATCAGGACTTTTATGTTTTTGGCTGTCATGACCGGACTACTCCAGCGGCGAGGTGGCCATGTTGTAGGGATCGTAATCGCCGCCGTAGGCCTGGCGCAGCACGCCGGCGATCTCGCCCATGGTGGCAGCGGCCGCGGTGGCGGCGATGATCTCGGGCATGATGTTGTGATCAAAATCCTCGGCCTGGCCGCGCACCTCGGCCAGCGTCGTGCGCACGCGGTCCATATCGCGCTGTTCGCGAAAGGCGATGATGGCCTCGATGCGGGTATAATCGGGGTCGATCTTGCGCTCGGCCACCTCCTTCAGCAGCCTGTCCTCCTCTTCCGCGATCTGGTGGCAGTTGACGCCCACCTGCATCAGGGTGCCGTCGTCGACCTGGGCGGCCCGGCGCTCCATGGCCTTGATGAAGAGCTCGCGGAAATAGCCCTGCTCGGCCAGCTCGGCGGCATCGCCGGCCGCCTCGATCTCCTCCACCATCTGCCAGATGCGGGCCTCCATGTCGTCGGTCAAAGCCTCGACAAAGTAAGACCCGCCGAGCGGGTCGGCGACTTGGGCAACGTTGGTTTCCAGCGCCACCACTTGTTGCGTGCGCAGCCCCACCAGATGGGCCTCGGGGCTGGGCGTGCGGAAGGCCTCGTCGAAGGTCGAGATCTCGATGGCCTGGACGCCGGCCATGGCCAGCGCCAGGGTCTGGGCCGTGCCGCGGGCGATGTTGTTGACGGGTTGTTGCGCCGTCATGGAAAGGCCCGAGGTGTGCGAGGCGATGTTGCAGGCCAGCGAGCGGGGATCCTGGGCGCCGAATTCGTCCTTCATCATGCGGGCAAAAAGGCGCCGGGTGGCGCGGATTTTGGCCACAGTTTCGAAGAAATCCATGTGGCAGTTGAGCAGGATGGCTATTCTTGGGGCAAAGGCATCGATATCGAGGCCGCGGGCCATCAGGTCTCGGGTGATGTGGCGGATCTCGACAAACGCCAGCGCCATCTCCTCGACGCCGTCGATGCCGCCTTCGGAGATGTAGTAGCTGTCCTCGAGAAAGGCGTGGAACTTGGGCATCTCGTGGGTGGCGAACTCGATGGAATCGCGCGAGAGCCGCAGCCTGAGCTTGACAGGCATGCCGATGAAATAGCCCGAATCGTCGCAATAAAGCGGTGTCTGGATGATCGATCCGCGCAAGCTCTTGGCCTCGACGCCCAACTCGCGGGCCGCCAGATACGTGCCGGCCATGGCGAAGGCGGCGGGCAACGACTGGCTGATACTGATGCTGTCGAGCGGTAGTCCGGAAAAAAGATCGACGTAGTCCTGCAGCCGGCAGATCGAAACCCCGGTGGTGCCGACGCCGTGCCGGGCCATGGGGTGATCGGGGTCGAGCAGGCTGACGGTGGGCATGTCGCCGATCACGTCGATGCCGGTCTGGCCCTTTTCCAAGAGGTACTTGAACTGCTCGTTCGAGCGCTTGGGGTCGCCCTCGCCGGAAAGCTCGCGGTGGATCCAGGATTTGCGCCCGACCTCGACGCGGCGGCCGCGGGTGAAGGGGTAGGTCCCGGGATCGGCCAGCTTCTGGTCATAATCGAAGCCCTCGAGGTCTTCGGGCCGGTAAAGCGGCTTCAGCGGCAGGCCGGCTTGGGTGCTGTGATCGGACATGGCGTTGCTCCGGTTCGGGAAGTCGTTTCAGATCGAGATCTTGTCGCCCTCGGTCGGCACTTTCAGTTTCGTGGCCGAGCCCAGTTCGTCGAGCCTGGCCAAAGCGGCCTCGCCCTTCTGGTCGATGGCATCGTCGTCCTGGTCGGGATCGTGGTGGAATAGGTAAAGCGTCTGCACCTCGGCCCGGTGGGCCAGCTCGACCACCCGGCCGACCGAGGAATGGCCCCAATCGACCTTGCCGAGATATTCCTCGTCGGTATAGGTGGTGTCGGTGATCAGGGCGTCGGTGCCGCGCACGAAATCGGCCAGGGTTGCCTCGTAGCGTTCGTTGTGCTGCGGCGCCTCGGGCAGGTAGAGCTCGTTGTCGGTGACGTAGCAGAGCGATCGGCCGCCGTAGTCGATGCGGTAGCCGAGACAGGCACCGGGGTGGCTCAGCAGCATGGTACGCACGCTGATGCCGTCGATCTCGTACTGGCCTTCCTGGAGATCGCGGAAATAGACCCGGGCGCCGAACTCGCGGATGGTGATGGGAAAATAGATGCCGTCCATCTGGGCCGAGATCATCTCGCGCACCGGCATGCCGCCCTGGTTGGGGCCGAGGATCTCGAACTCGCAGCCGGTGAGGTAAAGCGGCACGAAAAAGGGCAGCGCGTTGATATGGTCCCAGTGGGGGTGGGAAATGAATATCCGGCCCTCGACCCGGCTGCGCCCCGTCGCCAGCAGGTGGTCGCTGAGTGCCTTGATGCCGCTGCCGGCATCGAAGATGAAGAAGGGGCCGCGGGCGAACTCCAGCGTCAGGCACGAGGTGTTGCCGCCATAGCGCAAGGTCTGCGGGCCGGGCACCGGCAAGGTGCCGCGCACGCCCCAAAACGTGGTCTCGATGCGGTCGGTGACGATGCGCTCGAGCTCGGCCACGAAGGTCTCGGCCGAGATCGGCTTCTGGATGAAGCCATCGGCGCCGGACTTGAGGGCGCGCTTGCGGTCGAATTCGTAGGACTTGGCCGAAACCACGATCAGGCGGGTGTCGGCCAGCAGCGCTTGTTCGCGAACCTCCTTGCACAGCGTCAGGCCGTCCTTGCCCGGCATCATCAAGTCGACCAGCAGGCAATCCGGCCGCGCCGCCTCGATCGCCGCCAAGGCCTTCTCGCTGTCGGTCTCCGACGTCACGCGGTGCCCGGCCCCTTCGAGCAGCTTGGTGAGCAATTCGACGAAGATGAGATCGTCCTCGACGATGAATATGTTCAGGACATCGCTCATGACGGGGATTCCTAGCATCAACGGGCGGTCAAATCGACTTGTTCCCAGCCGCCCCCGGCCGCAGAATTCCCGCCCATGACCGAAGACGACGACGAAACAGCCGCAAGCAGCTTTTTCGAGCCCATGTACGCGGCTTCCAGCACCGAGGGCGAGGGCCTGCCTTGGGCCCACATGCAGGCCAACGGGCAGCTCGCGGAATGGCTCCGGGACCAGCCGCCAGGGAGTGGCCGCCCGGCCCTGGTGACGGGCTGCGGCCTGGGCGACGACGCCGAGGAGATCGCCCGCCGGGGCTGGGAGGTCATGGCCTTCGACGTGGCCGAAAGCGCCATCCGGCTCTGCCTCGAGCGTTTCCCCCAAAGCTCCGTCGACTATCGCATCGCCGATCTCTTCCGGCCGCCCGACGACTGGCGCGGCGCTTTCGCTCTGGTCTTCGACAACCGCACGGTGCAATCGCTGCCGTACGAACTGCAGCCCCGCGCCATGGCCGCCGTGGCCGGCCTGGTGGCGCCCGGCGGCACGCTGGTGGTGGTCACCGAGATCGTCGGACCCGAACACCTGAGCCAGGGCCCGCCCTACCGCATGCTGGCCGAATCGCTGGTGGCCTACGAAGCGGCCGGCCTGGCGCGCCAAAGCTGGGACGAGGTTCCCCACCGCGAAGATCCCCCCTCGCGCCACGCCCGGGTGGTTTATGGCCGCTCGAGGTAACGCGATGGTGTTGGGGGGGCGCGCTCTTTGGCGCTAAGCTAAGGCCCCCCGCAATCATGCCACCGCTTCCATGCCGCCAGCCAAAGCCTCGCCCCAGGCCGCCATTCCCTCCGTTGACCGCGTGCTCGGCCTGGCCGGGCTGGCCGACGCCATCGCCGCCCATGGCCGGCCGCTGGTCACCGATGCCGTGCGCGCGGCCTTGGCCGATCTGCGCCGGCGTCTGGCCGACAAAAAAACCGGCGAGCCGGCGGCCGAGGCAGCCATCATCGCCGACGTACTGGCGCGCCTCGAAGCCCTCAAGCGGCCGCCGCTGACCAGGGTCCTCAACCTCTCGGGCACCATCATCCACACCAACCTGGGCCGGGCCCTGCTGCCGGCCGCCGCGGCCCAGGCCATGGTGGCGGCGGCGACCTCGGCGGTGGATCTGGAATACGACCTCGGCAGCGGCCGGCGCGGCGATCGTGACAGCCGGCTCGAGGGCTGGCTCTGCCGCCTCACCGGCGCCCCGGCGGCGACCGTGGTCAACAACAATGCCGCCGCCGTGTTGCTGGTGCTCGACAGCCTGGCGAGGCGCAAGCAGGTGCCGGTATCGCGCGGCGAGCTGATCGAGATCGGCGGCTCCTTCCGTTTGCCCGACATCATGGCGCGTTCGCATTGCAAGCTGGTCGAAGTGGGCACCACCAACCGCACCCATCTCGGCGACTTCGAGGCCGCGCTGGGGCCGCGCACCGGCTTGGTGATGAAGGTCCACACCAGCAACTACGTGGTCGAAGGTTTCACGGCCGCCGTGGCGGAAGCTGACCTCGCGAAACTCTGCCGGGCCCACGGCATCCCCTTCGTCGTCGACCTGGGCAGCGGCACGCTGGTCGACCTAGCGCGCTACGGCTTGCCGCACGAGCCGACACCGGCCGAGGCCCTGGCGGCAGGGGCCGACCTGGTGACGTTCTCCGGCGACAAGCTGCTGGGCGGGCCCCAGGCCGGCATCATCGTCGGCCGAGCCGATCTTGTCGCCAAGCTGAAGAAGAACCCGCTCAAGCGCGCCTTGCGCATCGACAAGATCAGCACGGCGGCGCTGGGGGCCGTGCTGCCGCTTTACGCCGATCCCGAGCGCCTGCCCGAGCAGCTGCCGGCGCTCGGCTTCATGATCCGGGCCCAGGCCGACATCGAGGCCCAGGCGCGCCGCCTGGCGCCTCGGCTGGAGACGGCCCTGGAGAAGATCGGGGTCAGCGTCGCCCCCTGTTTGAGCCAGATCGGCTCCGGCGCGCTGCCCGACAAGGCACTGCCCAGTTGCGCCCTGGTGCTCAAGCCCGACGCCGGCTCGGGCCAGGCCCTGGCCCGCTTGGCGGCCCGCTTTCGCGGTCTGGCCCTGCCCGTCATCGGCCGCATCCAGGACGGCGCGCTGTGGTTCGATCTGCGCTGCCTCGACGACGAAGAAGGGTTTTCGACCGGCCTCGCGGAACTCGCCACCGGGGCGGCGAAAAAATGATCGTCGCCACCGCCGGCCACGTCGACCACGGCAAGACGCTGCTGCTGAAGGCGCTCACCGGCGTCGATACCGACCGCCTGCCCGAGGAAAAAAAGCGCGGCCTCTCCATCGATCTCGGTTTCGCCTTCCGCGAGCTGCCGGGTGGCGACATCCTCGGCTTCATCGACGTGCCGGGGCACGAACGCTTCGTGCGCAACATGCTGGTGGGCGTGGCGGCCATCGATTTCGTGCTTTTCGTGGTGGCGGCCGACGAAGGTCCCATGCCCCAGACCGCCGAGCACCTGGCGATACTGGATATTCTGGGCATCGAACGCGGCGCCGTGGCGCTGACCAAGATCGACCGGGCCGAGCCCGAGCGCATCGCCGAGGTGACCACCCAGGTGCAGGAGATCCTGGCCCCCACCAGCCTGTCCGGGATTCCGATTTTCCCGCTCTCCTCTCTCTCCGGAGAGGGCGTCGAAGCTCTCAACGGACACCTCACCGAGACGGCGCTGGAGATCCCGCCGCGCCCGGCAGGCGGCCGTTTTCGCCTTGCCGTGGACCGCTGCTTCACCATCTCGGGGGCCGGGTTGGTGGCCACGGGAACGGTCTTTTCCGGCACCATCGGGGTCGGCGAACGGCTGCTGCTGTCGCCGCCCGGCATCGAAGTCAGGCTGCGCAGCCTGCACGCCCAGAACCGCGACAGCCAGAGCGGACGGGCCGGCCAGCGCTGCGCCCTCAACATCGCCGGCAACGTCAAGCGCAGCGACGTGCAGCGCGGCCAATGGCTGCTCGAGGCCGCCGTCCACGCCCCGGTGCGGCGTCTCGACGCCCGCTTGAGGGTGTTGCCGGGAGAGGCCAAAGCGCTGCGCCACTGGACGCCGGTGCACGTCCACATCGGCGCCGCCGATGTCACCGGGCGCCTGGCACTGTTGCGCGACCGCAGCCTCAAGCCGGGCCAGACGGCGCTGGTGCAACTCGTGCTCGACCACCAGATCGGGGCACTGAGGGGCGATCACTTCGTGCTCCGCGACCAGTCCGCCAAACGCACGCTGGGCGGTGGTATCGTGCTCGATCCCTTTGCGCCTGCCCGCGGCCGGGCGCGGCCCCAGCGCCTGGCCTATCTCGAAGCCATGGAGCGCGAAAGCCCGGGCGAGGCGCTCAAGGCGGCACTGGCCGCCCGGCCGCGCGACGGTGTCGACCTGGACCGCTTCGCCCGGGCCTGGAACCTCACCGCGGCCGAGGCCGAGGCGCTGGGCGACCGGGCCGGCGTCGTCGCCATCGGCGGCGGTGGGGGCGGCAACGACGCCATCGGCCTCGACAGCGGCCACTGGGAGAGCCTGCGGGCCGCCGTCATCGGCGCCCTGCGCCACTGGCACCGGCAAAAGCCCGACAGCGCCGGGCCCAGCGAGGTGGCGCTGCGCCTGGGCATCGACGAGCCCGTCGGGGCCCGCGTCTTTGCCGCCCTGATCCGCGATCTGGCGCGGCAAAAAGTTCTGCTGCGCGACGGCGCGGCGCTGCGCCTGCCCGACCACCGGCCGGAGATGTCGGCCCCCGATGCGGCGCTTTGGCAGCGCCTCGAGCCTTTTTTGCAGGAGGGCGGCGTGCGGCCGCCACGGCTGCGCGAGGTGGCGGCCGAGCTGGGCATCGATCTCAAGGCGCTGACCGGCTTTTATGGCCGGGCGGCGCGCCAGGGCCTGTTGCTGCCGGTGGCCGACAACCGCTATTTCCCGCCCGCCGCCGTGGCCGAGTTGGCCCGCATCGCCGAGGATCTGGCCGGCCGCAGCTCCGACCAGGCCTTCACGGCGCGGCAATACCGCGACGCCGCCGGCATCGGCCGCAATTTGGCCATCGAGGTGCTGGAATACTTCGACAAGGTCAAGTTCACCGCCCGCAGCGGCGACAACCGCCGCCTCCGCCGCCCCGCCGCCGAGCTCTTCCCGGCGGCCGGGGAATGACAGGACCGATGCAACGCGGTTGCCGCCGCGCTCACGCCCCTCTAAGCTGAGAGCGTGTTCAACGAACGAAAGGAGGTGATCCCATGTCGAGTGAATTGCGAGCCCCAGAGCTCAGCCTTGGTGTCCGTCGCCGGCAGCGGAGCAACCTCTTCTCCGGAAGCTGACACCGGATCACAAGATCAGGGCTGAACTTGGGCCCATTCACGGAAAGGCGGCCATCCGGCCGCCTTTCTTTTTATCTCTGTGCGGCCTCGGGCCGCCTTTCATTGTGATCCGGTGGGAAATGCGGGCTATTTGAACGCCGCGGCCAGCATCTTCTCGACCAAGGTGTGGGCCTTGGCCGCGGCAGCAGATGACATGTGGCAGCTGGCATCGTCTCCATAATCGGCGTCAAAGTGGCCTGCCCCCCGAAAACTGGTCCAGCCCGGATGTTAGGATTGGGTTGGCTTGAAGGAGGGCAAAATGGCGAAGAAGAATCACACGGTTGAGCAGATTATCGGCAAGCTCCGCGAGGCGGAGGTCCGGCTAAGCCAGG